>JAGSHJ010000481.1 GCA_023954595.1 Bacteriovoracaceae bacterium
GCATTTAGAGGGGTTCCGGCCATTGCAGCAAGCCTTGTGATTAAGAACTTTAAGGATGTGCAGCACTTTGATGTGGCGGCCAATTATATCAATAAGTTAGTCTCAAAAAATATACATAAATATATCCCACCGATGTCACTTCTAAACATCAATGTTCCAAACCTTGCTGAGAGCCATATAAAAGGTGTCAAGATTTCTACTTCAGGTTATCAAATTTATTCCGAAGAGGTAGTAGAGAGGCAAGACATACGGGGCAAGAGCTACTACTGGGTTGGCGGAATTTATAAAGGCCACCAGGATATTGAAGGCTCCGACTGTAATCATGTGGCCGACGGATATATTTCTGTGCAACTTCAAAATCTTTGGGGAAGGGATGTTGAAGCGAAAGAAATAATTGACGGTCTAAAATCTTGCGTTGAATGAATGACACGCTGCATTGTTGGCGTGCAACAAAGCAGCGAGACACATTTGAAACTGACACTTATTTTAACAAGTATTTTAATTTTCACTTCATGTGCCATGAAAAGCGGCAGGTACGTAAATAAAAATGGCACTTGGGTATTTCAACCCACTAATACTGGCTTCATGCAATTCTTGGACAATCCATCTAGAGATAGTGGCTTTGACTATGCGGATACAGGTAGGTTCATATGGCCTGTTCCTGCGGCCAAGCGTATTTCTTCATATTACGGTATGAGAAAGGGTAGACACCATGACGGGATCGATATACCCGCTAGAAGTGGCTCCCATATTTTGGCCGCTGATAGAGGAAAGGTTATTTTTGTAGGCCGTATGCGTGGCTATGGACGAGTTGTCGTATTAAAACATGATGGTGGATATCACACCGTTTATGCTCACAATAAGCGCAACTACGTCAAGAAAGGTCAAAAGGTTGGACAGGGCGAAGTAATCGCTCAAGTTGGTTCAAGTGGTCGATCAAGCGGTCCACACGTGCATTTTGAAATTAGAAAAAATAATAAGGTCAGAGACCCGGCGAACTATCTTCACCGAGTCAAAAAGATTCGCGTGGCACAAGGCCATCGCCACTAAGCTTTAATACTGTTTTGAAACTTTCTTAAAAGCTTAAGGTACATGATGGCCGTATTCTCAGCGTCTTCCAATGCCGTATGGTGAACTTCACCCATGCCAAAATACTTCATTAGGTTTGATCCTGAATCCATACCTGGCTCTAAAAGACCCATATCGATAAGCCCTATTGTGAAGCACGAAAGATCTAAATTTCTGTGATGAAAGTACTTATTCATCCATTCCCATCCAAGATCTCTATTTAAAAATGGCAGATCAATTGCGGAGATGGATTTACCAAATAGAACAACCTTTTCGTTTCCAAAGTATTCTTTTACTTCCTTGGAGTTTAGGTAGTCTTCCATAATAGTTTTGAAATCATCCATTGAAACGCCTTCTTTATGCGCTTTTTGGATTAGTTCTTTATTATGCTCTTTAACCCAAGGGTTAAGGTTTGGCTCTAATTCTTCGAAGCTAGGACACTTTACATAGAATTGCTTTGAAAGCTCATGATTGAGTGTGTGCTCTTTAGTATCAAATGGGATCATCGCAAATTCGATGATCCTTGCATCTTCTTCAAGGCCTGTGGCCTCAAGGTCAAAACTTAAGTATTTCATTTTAGCTCGCTAACAATTGGACAGTGATCACTTACCTGGTCATAGCCAATTCCCATTACTTCCTCTGAAGTAACGGCGCACTTATGACGAGCACAGTGTCCGTAAACTGTAGTGTTAACAGTCGGTCTGTCGTTTGATGACTTAACATTTGAATAAAAGTTACCAGAAACTAGGATGTGATCTAGTTGAGAAGGGTACTCTCTTCCGTCACGTCTGCCACCCCACCAGTAAGCTGTACAAGATAGAGATTCAGTTACATCGTATAGGCCCATCTTTTTAACTACTCTGTCGAAACGACTTCTAGTTTGACCTTTACGGATATACTCAGTGGTATTGAAATCACCCATTACGATATAATTGTTAATGCCTTGTTCTTTTAGCTCTGAAATTGCCTGATCGATAATTTCAAGTTGCTTAAACCTTTTCTTAATTGAACTATCTCTTCCGCCTGACTTTAAGTGAACACTTATAGCTACAAAAACTTTTCCAGTTTCATTCACTTTAAATTTTCCGACTGCCAATGGCCTAGAGCCACTATTACAAAAACCTTGATTAGGTGAGTGAGGGTTGCTTACTCTTAGATCTTCTTCAAATGAAATAAGCTTGAATTTACTCGCGTCGTATACAAAACCAAGTCTTTGGTCGTGCGCTCCACCACAAGTTGAAAGTGCCGTTTTGTACTTTCCA
>JAGSHJ010000459.1 GCA_023954595.1 Bacteriovoracaceae bacterium
ACACAACCAAATCAAAATCTACAGCACCTTGTTCAAGGTAGGTTGCAACTGACATAGGGCTCATCATAAACACTGGCTTAATCTGCTGCACTGCTCTTCCAGCTTGAGAAATCAACTTCCTTATTGGCAAATGACGGCGTTTTTTATTCATTTCTCGACGAATCACAGCCATCTCTCCAGCACCAGTACTACTAGGTGTTTGTTCATGTAAGCTATGTAACAAAGATTCTTGTGCAAAATGGAATAATGTCTTATCAAGTTCCTTGAACTCTAAAATCATATTTTCATGACTTACACGGTCAAATTGTTTAAGTGACTGATTAGATTTATAGGCTTCATCAACAAGACCAGAATACCAAGCGAGCTTTAAAGTCGTTAGTAATAAACTAGGAGGAAGAGCCCAATCAAAAGATAACTTGCCAATCTCTTTCAACCCAGTTTCATTAAAAGACTTCATTAGCCGGTTATACCTAGTCATTTGGTATAACTGATCAAAATCAACATTCCATAATGAAAGAGACTCTGATACATCCTTCAGGTCACAATCAGCCACACCTTTATCTGTTTGAGATGGAAACTTACTGTCTAATTGTTCAACAATTTGTTCTAGTAACCCTTCTAGCTGTTGTGTGTCCACTGCTAACTGATATAACTGTGAAACCCAACCTTCTATTTCCACATCCCCTTCCAAGAACAGTAATAAGCCTGCGGGCAAGTTCCCATTACCCACTTCATCGTATGTTTCTATCACCCATGAAGTTATCTTTTCTAATACCTCCCAGTCACTACTTTCACCTTGCCACTGTGCCCCAAATAAACTTTCACCTAGTAACTCATAATCGGAAAAGGTGGCTTTGTTGGTTTGATACAGTAAAACATCATCGAGAATAGCGATACACTCTTCTGTATCTTTTGGGATCTTTCCTTTTAGCGCACCAGATAAGCGCTTTTTCGACTGCCTAAACTCACTAGATAGTAATCGCCACCATTTCCTACCTGTTGTTACCCAAACTTCACGTGTGGGAAGAACATCTCCATCCCATGCCTGTTCAATTAATTGACCTGAACGTTTCAGCTTAATCATAGATGCTTCAGAGCCTGAGGAAATCAGCTTTTTAATGTGATCCCTCCGCCTCTGCCAATCATCTGTAGTTAAGGTTAGGCCCGCAAGATGAGGAGCACTTACTGCTCGTGTGGCTGCACTGTGTAAAACTAGGATATCTTTGATTGTCGAAGGAGTTTCTAGCCCCATACCTTCTGCAAAAGATCTCGCACCCGTTATACACTTCTCAAGCAAAGATTTTGATTGTACAAATAAACTTGTTAAACGCTCCTGCTCTATAGGTGAGAAGTCTTCTAACTTCGAGCCAGAAAAAGCATTTTTTTCAGGGACACCCATCACTTCAAGGTGATCAGATAAGTTACTGACAGTAGCGCATGCTTCAACAAAATCATGCTTTGACCAATTTTTCATTAGTTCAAAATTTAGTGAAGGTATACCTGTTTCTAAACTAGACTTTTTTAATGCTAAGTAATGACCAAGAGCATCTATATATCGCACGCCTGAATTAAGTACTTCCGAATAAACATCATGACAATAATTATCTAACTGTTCTTTTAGGTAACGATAGCGCTTCTTCTCTACATAATGGTCTGAAACCTCTGGCCGACCAAGCTCTAAAGTGCGCCTCAGTTCATCCATTACCGCCTTTTTATTGCTTTTATGACTATGAAGTTCAAGAACTGCATCACCAAGATGCGTCTCATCCAAACGTCTCTTAACGACATCTAGTGCAGCCATTTTTTCAGCAACAAATAGTATTCGCTTACCTTCTGATAATGATTCTGAAATGATATTAGTAATCGTCTGAGACTTACCTGTTCCTGGCGGTCCTTGAATAACTAAATTATCGCCTCGTTTAACCGCAAGTACCGCCTCAGTTTGGCTAGAATCTGCATCTTTAACAAAATTAAGGTTTGCAAGATCAACATCTTTAATTGTATCTGTCGCCCCCTCTTCACCTACAGACTCCGATAGAGTCTTAAAGCCCTCTCCTAATAAAGCTTGTAGTATTTTATGCTGTTCGGGTTTTTTATCTTTTGGCCAATTATCAGAAGCTAAATCCTGATACATTTGAAACTTACCAAAGGAAAAGAAACCCAATGCTATTTCATCTTTATTAACCTGCCAACGCCCTTTATCAGCAATTACGTTGCTGACTTGTTCTATGTAAGTATCGAAATCCAGCTCATCACCAAATTCTGGCAATGTAATTTGGAACTCCATTTTCAGCTTGGCTGCTAAAGTTAAATTTTCGCCTAAATCAGCTTCTGTGAAGCGAATTTTGAAACGTTCTTTTGCAGAAGATCGTTCTAAAGCAACAGGTATTAAGACTAAAGGAGCATTTCGTGGCAAATCAGAGTTTTTATCCTCAAACCAAGTTAAAAAACCTAAAGCTAGATATAAAATATCTATACCCTGCTCTTCATAATAGGTAGAGGCTTCTGTGCTAATTTTAAGCAAACGCTTATCCAAAGCATCTTCCAGCAACTTGGTTTGTAATTTACTGTCTGTATGACGAGCCACCCCGTACATAGTTTCAAGTA
>JAGSHJ010000323.1 GCA_023954595.1 Bacteriovoracaceae bacterium
GAAGTGGACTCAGAAGAAGAAGGGCCATGTAAGTTTTCATGCTCTGGTGCTATGGCGACTGTACTGTATCCACACTTTTTAAAACGTCAAAAAAAGTTTCCAGGACTCATTGTGAGTGTTGAGGCCGCTCCAAATAAATTAATCATGGATAAGGTTATTTCCAATGAAATTGATGTTGGAATTGTTACTCAGTCGACTGTTCTAAGTGAGCTCTCCTATGAGTCGGTAGGCGTTGAAGCACTTTGCCTTGTATTGCCAAAAAAATACTCAAATAAAAAATTAAACTTTTCCGATTTAGATAAAATTGGCTTTATAAATCACCCTGATGGACCTTCTTATGCCGATAGACTACTGAGTGCAAATTATGGTGCTGAATTTAAAGGTGTGAACAAATTAAATGTTAGGGGCTACATTAACCAAATTGGGCAGATTATGTTACCCGTGTCCGAAGGCCTGGGTTTTACCATTCTACCAGAGAGTATCGTTCGTCACTTTAGGCCGCAAAGCTCAATCTTCATTGCTCCTTTAAAGGTGCCAGTAAAGGACGAGCTTTTTATTGTGAAGAAGAAGTACAGATCAATAGGAAGACGTTACGAGTGGTTTGAGAAAGAAATAAGAAATAGGATATCCAAGAAGTAGCTTTATTCATGCACCCCCGAAGTAAAGCCTCGAGGGTGCCTAGTGCTTGTTAGCTTAAAAGATAAATAATACCCTAAGTCCCATTACGGCCATGATCGCGTTCTCGATAAAGCTCACACTACCCAAAGGGGCCTTGGATCCGCCACCTATGCAGGCACAGTTTAAATCTCTTTTCTCCAAATAAACGGCCCTAAAGACTGAGTACCCACCGGCCAGTCCGACCGCAATTGCCACAAGTCCGGCAAGCTTTATGAATGCGCCTGATAAAAAAGCAAGACCTATTGCCAGCTCTATAAAAGGGTAGGCCTTTGCATAGTTTGGGACCTTTTTTGTGATGAGATCATATTGTTTAAAGCCAGTTACAAATGAAGGAATATCCATTAATTTTAGTGTCGCAAGAATCGTTAGGGAGAATCCCATAAAGCCTAATACACCAAGGCCTGTTGACAGTGCTAGGAGAAGAGCTACTGAAAAAACGGCAATAACCGGTATGTAGGAAGTTTCTTCTTCAGCATCAATATTAAACCTTTGTGCAAGTTCACTATAGCCACCAACTCTTTTTCCCTCTAAGAAAACTTGAGGTGTAGTTTCTACGTGTAATTGATCTTTGAGCTCTTCCACCTCAACCCGTGATTCTAAAACGTGATCTTCGAACTCAACGCCCTTATCACGTAGAAGTTTCACGGCCTTTGTCCCATAGGAGCAGCTTGCTTCTCTATATATTGAATTTGGTTCTGGATTCATAAGTATCCTCCTTCTTATTGACTGATAGAGGTATTTTATCAAATGCAGGTATGGATTTATATGACGTCTAAGCGATGTCTCAATCTCTTTTAGTTGATGATTTCTTTAATAGTCGCTATAAGATCTGCCTTCTTTACAGGTTTAGATACGAACTTATTAAATCCACTTTCTTCGGCCTTAAGCCTGTCCTCTTTTTGTGCGTAGGCCGTCAAAGCAATCGCTGGTATCTCTCGCACCTTTCCATCTAAAGTGCGAATCTTTTTTATTAGTTCATAGCCATTCATTTCAGGCATTCCAATATCACTTATCAAAATGTCAGGAAGGTTTGTCTCTAATTCTGTGAGTGCTTCCTTAGCACTTTTTGCTGTGACCAAATCAAGGTTGTACGGCCTTAAAAATATCTCAATTAATCTTAATGAATCGACCTCATCATCAACAGCTAAAATCTTAAGATCTTTTAGCTCATTCAAGTCCAAAGGAGGTTCATCTTGATCAATATCTAGCGGTTTTACTAGCTCAGACCTAATCATTGGAAAACTCAGGGTAAAATTTGTACCTTTGTTCTTTCCCTCACTCTCGACAGTGATGCTTCCATTATGTAATTTTACAAGATCAGACACAATTGCAAGTCCAAGCCCAAGGCCACCTTTTGATCTGATTGTTGTTTGGTCTTCTTGTCTAAAGCGCTCAAATACAAAGGGAAGAAAATCCTTGTCTATACCTTGACCTGTATCGCTGACTGTCACTTCACAAGTGTCGGCCAGACAAGAGGTTTTAATCTTCACTTGCCCTTGCTCTGGCGTGAACTTTACTGCATTTGAAAGTAGGTTCCAGAAAATCTGAATTAGTCTCGTCTGAACTCCCATAATGCTACAGTCAATAGAGTCGTCGAAATCAATATCAATTTTCTTCTTTTCTGCTTCGATTTCTATGCTTTGGATTGCTGTCCAAATTGATTCATTGATATTTATAGGGTCTGGATCAAATTTAATTCTTTTATTAACGATAGAGGATATATCAAGAATGTCTTCAATGATTATACTTTGGCGCTTTGCAGACCTATAAATGGCGTCTATCTGCTCTTTTATGTCTGGGTCTAAGTCTTCATCCATTAAAATCTGAGAGTGGCCATAAATTACATTTAATGGTGTCCTAAGCTCATGGGAGACTGTTGCTAAAAATTCATCTTTTAGTGTGTTGGACTTTTGAAGCTCTTTGAATAAAAAAGCATTCTCTAAACATACAGCTGCAAGGTATGCAAGTTCGTTAATGTATGTCAGGTGGCGCTGTTCTTTATAAATACCTTTTGTGTCTCTTAGAATAATTATTGCCCGGATCTTACCTGTAAGGTTTAAGGGGAGTGCCATATAGGAATAAGATTGCTTTCCACTGGACTCAACTGCATTTAAATTCTCTTTGGTCTTAAGGACCTTGTTCTTTAAATTGTCGGTAAAGGTATAGTTAATTTCAGCCTGATCACTCTGCTTTACAATTCTTTTATCGTAATTATCTTCTTCGGAGTAATAAACGACTGTATCCAATGAGAAATTTTTGGGAAAAAAACTTGCGAGTTCTGTTAAGAGTTCATCAATATCTAATATCTGTGTGAGGGTCTTTCCTTCTTCGACTAAAAGAGATTTCTCGTAAACGGATTTTTTTAAATTACTCTCACTTGTCTCAAGAGAAAACTTTGCTTTTGCTAAACGTCTTAAAAATATAAATACAAAAAAACTAAAGGCGAGACCTGGTACAAGTACATACCATTCGAATTTGGTGCTTAGAAGCTTCTCAAGGACAGGTAAACTCTCAAACTGTAGGAACAATTCTTTATTACCAATTGGGAAACTTGTGGAGGATTTAAACGAAACTCTATTATCAACTTCTTCGTCTGCTATTAAAGCTTGTGAATCATAAATTTTATCTAGATCTCCATTTGTTTTTAAAAATACTTGAATGTTGATTGCTTTATTAAAGTAATCACGCTCTTTGATGATTGCATTAAAAAGATGTTCCGTATGAAAAATACCAACTACAAAGCCTTGAAGTGCGCTTAGTTTGTCTTCTTTACTTACAGGCTCTTCTGTTGATGAATAAACTGGTGCATAAAAATTAAAGCCTCTTACATCTTGATCTTTAGGCATTGTGTGTAAGTGCAGCTCATTTGTTACAATTAAGTCGCCTCTAGATGCTGAGTCAAGCATTGCATTTAATCTAGAAGGCTCACTTAGCATGTCAAAGCCTAGAAGGGGGCGTGCCTCTTCTGTAAAAGGTTCAATGTATTTAACAGGCGCAAAGTAATGAGCATCTTTGTTGTAAGGCCAGATTCTATAAGTAGGCTCAACCTTCTTTTGAACATTTAAAACAAATTGGTCGAGGTTTTTTGCTTTTACTAATTCGGCAAATCCCAGTGCGGTAAGGCCTGGGAAGCGTTGGTTGAATTTGATGAACCTTGTGTATTCTCTAAATTCGGAGTTATTGACTTCTTCGCTTGCCATAAAAAAAGCAGCAGCTTGGCTAAACATATTTTCATAATAATAGAAGCGCTCTTCAATCGCTATGGTTGCTCTATTTGTTATTTTTAAAA
>JAGSHJ010000152.1 GCA_023954595.1 Bacteriovoracaceae bacterium
GAGAAATTTGAATTCACTTTTTAAGGCCTTCACCTTAATTTCGTGGGGATAAAAAAGCAATAACAAGAGTGGATTTATTTGTGAGCTCAGATTACCTGTGGATTCTGCAAGGTGAACAGTGCTACTCCACTGAGGGTAGCCTTGCCCAGCATGGCTCTCCATAAGTAGGGAAAATGCCAATAACTCTTTGATGCAGAGACTACGAAGCTCTTTTTCAAGACTTAGAAAAAGCTCAAGCTCCCTCTTGGCGTCATAAGTTGGGTAATTGTCGATTTTCTTTTGATCTTGAATTGATCTAGCAGTGGCCTTTCTTTCGGCCAATACCTTAAATAGCTCTGTATTTAAGGTTTGTAACTTCTGTCTAAGCTCGCGCAGTTGAGTCATATTCTCTTACTAAGCTCTTTATAGGCCTTTCGAACCTTAGTTAAGTATAAGTTTTTCTTCCCCACGGGTAGCTTGTTCCTCAGTCTATATCGAGTCCAACCTGGACCCATGTTATAGGCAACAGTTGCTAACTTATGATTATACTTAAATTTTTTAAGGAGATATTTTAAATACACAACACCAAGCTCGATATTTATGAGCTTCATCTTGAAAAAGCCTAATTCTTTTTTCGTTATCTTTTGATTAAAAAAGTAATCAAGATCGGCCATAGGATTTTCAACTACTAAGCGATTTCCTTGATTTCGATAACGATTGTAAATCCACGCCTTGGTCTTTGGCATCAACTGCATTAGACCTCTTGCACCGACCGAGCTTTTTGCCGTTGGCACAAAGTGGCTCTCAGTCCACATAATAGACATTACCCAGAATGGATCAATTTGATGTTTCTCAGAAAGAAGCAATATTGGTCGAACATACTTTTTAGCTCGTTCTTTCATCCTCTTAGGAACACTTCTGGCCATTAGTGTTTCAATGACTTCCATTCTTTCTTTTTCTAGAAAGCTTAGATCCTTTAAAAAGAAACCAGCACTGGCATTACTGAACGAGTACCTATCTTTTAATTCGGCAATGATGTTCAAGTTTTTCGTCATGAACTGGCGTAGCTCTGTTGAACTACTAGCACTACCGTTAGCTTTGGACCCTACTGCTTCAAGTTTCCATTGGTGAAAATCAATAAGTTTTTCATTGGATAAGAAATAGATGCTTCCAAACAGCGCCATAAAAGAAAGAATCAACAACTCGGGTGTTGACAGGATTGGAGCTAGTCGCAATCTTTGGTTGTTGAAAAATGTTCGGGATATTCGAAAATCCCCTATATATCGGCGTATCGTTTCCATGGAGAGGGTTTCTAACGCGCGCGAAGTGATAAAGTAAATAAAATTATTGTAATAAGGTCTAAAATTACAGAGAATTGAGGCCTAAGTTATTACTATCTTTAAGTTTTCCAAGGATCTATACATGTCTTCTACACAAGATTTCAACCATTTAAAAAGTGAAAAGTCCTTATACCTCAGACAACATGCTGAAAATCCAGTGTTTTGGAGAAGCTACAACGAGCAGGCCTTCAAAGAAGCTGTCTCTAGCGACAGGCCTATACTCCTATCCATTGGTTACTCCTCATGTCATTGGTGTCATGTTATGGCCGAAGAGTCATTCCAAGATCAAGAAACCGCTGATGTGATAAATAAGCACTTTATCCCAATCAAAGTCGACAGAGAGGAAATGCCTGATCTTGATCAATACTACCAAATTATATGCCAATTAATGAACGGTGGTGGCGGATGGCCTTTAAATGTTTTCTTAACGCCTGATAATAAACCATTTTTTTGTGGAACCTATTTTCCAAAGGCAGATCAAAAGAACGGCCCTGGTTTTAAAACAGTTCTCGCTCAACTTGCCAAAGCTTATAAAGATGACAAGCAAACAGTACTCTCAAATGCCAAGCAATTGCTTGAGGCCGTAAAGACGGCACCTAAAGCACAAGAGAAGGTAGAGTTTGAAGGTGAATTCCCACCAGCTGCCGCAATTTTAAATGCTGTTCAAAAATTTGCTGACCAAGAAAACGGTGGCTATGGTAAAGCTCCAAAGTTTCCACAATTTTCTTTCTACGAGTTTGCAGTTGAGCAAATCCTAGAAGGCATGATTCCTGAAGAGCTTGCAACCCACGTTATTAAAAGCGTTGAGCAGATGCTCATGGGAGGCATCTATGATCACGCCAGAGGCGGAGTTCACCGTTACAGTGTAGACGAAAAGTGGTTAGTTCCTCACTTTGAGAAAATGCTCTATGACCAAGCAGGTCTATTGAGGGTTTTAAGTAAACTTAGTCTCATCTACCCTTCTCCATTAATTATGGATGCTCAAATCCAGACACTTCAATATCTTCAAAATGAAATGTTATCTGACACAAACTTCTTCTTTAGTGCTCAAGATGCTGACAGTGAAGGAATTGAAGGTCTTTATTTTACATTTACTAAAGACGAATTTATTGAAACCTCCACTCGTGCAGACGAAGAGATCGGAGAAAAGATAGAAACAATTCTTACATGGTTTAAATTTGAAGAAAGTGGCAATTTTGAAAAGAAATTAAATGTAGTCGCACTTAACCCAGACAAGAAAGAAGAGTACTTCAAGCCAGAAAACTGGGAACTAGTAAGAAAGATCAGACAGGCATTATTAGAAGAAAGAAAGAAGAGAATTCCACCAAAGACAGACAATAAGGGTGTCGCAAGCTGGAACTTCATGATGGCCCAGGCCTTAGTGGACGTTGTTCAATATTCAAAAGTTGTCCCTATTCAGGATGCTGCCTCTTCTCTACTTAAAAATGTTCTAGAAGGAATCCATAAGACATTTCTTTCTCATGGGACTAAAGAAGAGCGCTCCAACATCGTTTCAAACACCACGAAACAGAATAGCTCACTACTTTTTGAAGATTATGTGTTCTTTGCAGACTTTCAACTAAGACTCTATGAAATTTCAGGTAACCCAGTATTCAAGCAAAACGGAATTGAGACTCTAATTCATGTAAAAGAGAATTTCTTCAAGGACAATGTGTTCTATACAAGAGCTCTTGAACAAGAGTCGGACCGCTTATTCGACAATATTCCTTCTTCAGTGTTCGATCAGTCGTACCGTTCACCACTTGGAACCTGTATCTTTTTAATTCGAAAGTGGTCATTGGATTCAACAGAGTTATCTGAGGTTTTAAATGAGGTTCATGATGCTATTGAAGATATCAAACACATCGTTTTACAAAACCCTCTGGGTTACGGTGAACTTCTTAGAGCTTTAATCTACCCTAAGGCAGCATTTAAAAAGATCTCTGTTCCACTAGCTTGGCTAAAGGACAATAAGGTGCAAACGATGTTTCCTTACTTCTCTTCTAGGTTCTCGGTAAATTATCATGACCAAGAAAGTGAGAAATGGGAAATATGTAACCATAATGCGTGTGAACTAAGTGGAGAAGGTTTCGATAAATTCAAAGAAGTCTTTTTCCCAAAACAAAGCGGAGAGACTTCTGCAGAAAGTTAATTTAAAGATTAGCGACTTTACCTCTAGACTACCTGGGCCTTTGGCAGGATCAATCCTTGCAGACCTTGGTGCTTCTGTGACAAAAGTCGAATTAAAATCAAGGCCTGATCCTTTTCATCCAATGAATGAAGGCTCACCGGAGAAGGCCTTTGGTGGTTGGTATTCCAACATTAATAGTAATAAAGAGGCACTTGTTGTCGATTCTCTTGATGATGATGACGTTGTAAATCTATTGTCCGATACAGATGTTGCTCTTATTCCAAACTCAAAGCACTTCAGTGAGCTAAAAGAGACTAATCCAAAGGTCGTATTCATTGAGGTTTGTGGTGGAAGTGGACAGCGTAAGTACTTGCATGATCTAAACGCCCTGTTTCTGACTAAATCCTTTAAGCTTCACCTACAGGCAACAAAGGGGAAGTCACTTCCCTATTTACCCTTTGCAGGAGTTATTTTTGCTCAACAGATAGCATTGGAAGTGATGTCGGCTCATATAGAAAGCTTAAGTACTGGTACTTATGAGAATCGCCGCGTCTACCTCGATAAATCAACTCAATCTGTATTAGATAAACTTTGGATTCCTGAAATGGATAAGAGTCCACAAGTAAAATACCTCCATACTGGTAAATATCCTTGCTATAATATTTACCGCACTGCGGATGGCTGTTATATTGGGCTTGCAGCTGTTGAAGACAAGTTCTGGACGCAGTTTTGCCAGATATTCAAACTACCTCTATCTCTTGAAGACAGGTATGACGAATCAGGAAAAACTGGCCAAAGCATCTCTAAAATGTTTTTAAACTATAACAAAACAGAAATAGAAACACTCATAGGGGACAAAGATATGTGTATCAGTTTACTCCCCGACAAAGAAAAGGAAATGATATGAGCGAAGTAATGGGATTTCACTATACTCTTAAAGACGGTGAAGGAAATGTTGTTGACTCAAGTGAGGGCAGAGCTCCTTTACTATTTATGGTAGGAAGTGGACAAATTATTCCAGGCCTTGAAAAAGAACTTGAAACTATGGCCATTGGCGATAAGAAGCAAGTTGAAGTAAAAGCTCAAGATGCTTACGGTGAAGTAATTGAAGACCTTAAAATCACTGTTAAGAAAGATCAGTTTCCAGAAGGAAGCGAAGTAAAAGTTGGCGATCAATTTCAGGTTAACAATGAGCCAGGTGCACCAATCTTTACTGTTATGAATATTGTAGAAAACGATGTAATGATCGACGGAAACCACCCAATGGCCGGTAAAGACTTATTCTTTGATGTTGAAATCACTGAAAAAAGAGCTGCAACTGAAGAAGAAGTTGCTCATGGTCATGCACATGGTGAAGGTGGACACCAACATTAATCTCTTTTAAGAGAGATTAATCCATCATCCTCAAGAATCAAATTAAACGGGTCGTTTTTTATTAAAAGCGATCCGTCTAAATCTAAATAATCCGCAAGACTTGCCAACCTCAATGCATTTGAAATCCCTACAGAAGACTCAATCATACAACCTAGCATAACTTTCATCCCTGACGCCTTGGCCTTCTCTATAAGCTCTAATGCCTTCAAGTAACCGCCAGTTTTCATGAGCTTAATATTAACTGAATCAAACATCAGTTTTAGCTCGTCAAAGTCAGCACTATCCTCAATTGATTCATCTGCCATAATTTCAAAAGGACATTCACCTTTCACTTCTCTATACAGTGCCCTGTCAGAGGCCTTAAAAGGTTGTTCAATAAATTGAATATTGAAATTTTCTATGCTTTCAATGAACTTATAAAATGAATCCGTGTCACTGAATGCCTCATTGGCATCAATCCTAATAGGCCTATCGGTCATCGAAGTAATTTTACTTGTGAAGCTTATAGCGTTCTGTTCATTAACTTTAATTTTAATAAATTTAAAACGTTTAATATCATCGATATATTTTGTTAGAAGCTCTTCTTCCATAATTGGAATCGACATAGAGGTTGGAAGCTTCTCTAAACGCTTAACACCAAGGAAGGTCTCAATACTCATCCCTGATTTTTTAGCGATCATATCAACAGCAGCACATACTAGGGCACACTTTAATGAGTGACATATTTCTAGAGTTGAGCAGCCATCTAACAGCTCTTGAGGATTGGAGAAATCAGGAAGGGAGTTAAACTGTTGTTCAATAAGCTCGGGGGTTTCACCGTACCTGATATTTGGTGCGACCTCTCCAAGAGTTGTATCTTGCCCTATCACCAAGCGTACTATGAAATTACTTTTGTATAAGCTTTCATTGCGTGAAATTTTCCAAGTAACCCTTAAATCGAGTCTTATTTTTTCAATGCTTAACTTCATAGTTCACCAATATGTTCAAATAAGTTTGAATTATCAAAGTCGGCAGGTGAATTGCCAGGAAGTCCGTCAGGAACACTTCCTTTAAAAAACTTTTCCCAATGCTCTCTTAATTTATCATATCGCATATTTTTTAGTGGCAATCTCTCTCCATAGAAAGGATAGAAAAACTTGTACACCAACTCACTACAATACAACATTTCACCAGCATCATCTTCGTTATCCCAGAGGAAGCTATTATCATAGCTAAGGCCAACATAATCATAGGCCATATCCTCTAATTCTTTAGAGGTAAAAAGTATGTTCCTAAATCTTTTGATCCCGATTCTTTGATTTCTTTGTGTTTTATTAACGAAGTCTTGAAGTGGGGTCAGACTAACCTTCTCCGAGGCCTCTAATACATATTCCTCACCATCAATCTTTAGATATACTCCCATATGAGAATATATTGAATTTTCTTGGACCTCTATCAATGAACAGCTCCAACAGTTGAGTGGTTGCAGAAGAATGTCTCCACTTTTTAATTCATAAGCGTGTGTGCTAAAAGTGCCAAAAACAAATGGCAGAAAGAACATATTTAAAAGCCCGTAAAGGGATATTTTGGTCAAGAGTAACTCCATAAAATTCAGATACTTACCTAAGATTCTCAAGGAATCCTATCTCAATAATAAGCATATATAAAGCTAGGCCTGCCATATGCGGCTATAATAACTATATGTTTAATGATTCCGCTAATTTAGCCGAAGAGGAACATAAATAACGAAGGTTCAAGATGGTTCCATTTAGAGTTTTTACATTTGTATTAGGTCTTTCAGTGCTCTTGAGTTCTGCACAGGCCTCAGACTGCCCTGAAGGGCAATACTATCACTCATCTCTACAAAGATGTCTTCTAAACAAGAAGACTGTGAGCACCAAAACTAACGCTAATAGATGTGAGGGAAAGTCTGGTGATGAGTATGCCAAATGCTTTAAAGACAATATCGAAGATGAAATAAAAGACCTAGAAAAGGCTGAATCCATCTCCCAAGGGAACTGGCACAAAGCAACTGTTCCACTAACTGTAGGGCTATTGGCGGGCTATTACCTAGTTACTAATAAAGATACATTCAGTCAGTGTAAGGCGACATCTATTTGGCTAATGCTAGGTGGAGCTGCTGCAGGTGCAGTAACAGAAATATCTGCTCAACTGACTTACAGCAAGAAGATAAAGTCCGTTCATGAAAAATACAATAAGCAAATAAGCGAAACTCGTGCAAGTGATGACGAGGAAACACAAAAGAGTACAGAAGCACAAACACTGGCACTAGAGGCCATGAAAGAACAAGAGGGTGCCAGGTTAAAAGC
>JAGSHJ010000054.1 GCA_023954595.1 Bacteriovoracaceae bacterium
CATGGGTCATTTGAAAAGGAAAGCACTAGCGTGCGCTGGCAAGTCTTCATAATGAAGTTTCCATCACACTCGAGCTCAGATGTATCTGTGCCGCTAGGGAAATTATTTAATACTAAACTGTTCAACATGGCGATTATACTACTTAAAATGTCTTAAGATATTGTCACGAAATTGTAGATTTCGACCTTGAAATCATCAAGATTTTAGCTGATCTACATCAGGTTTCAGCTAGGGTTTTTTTTCAAAATGCCGATTCTAAATTTCACATTAGCTTAAGTTTCAGTTATTATTGCGCAAAACTTATGTAAAACAGTCAAGCAAGGATGTCTATGAGTACATTTCAAATTATTTATACTTTACTTGGTGGACTGGGGATCTTCTTTTACGGAATGAGAACCATGTCTGACGCCCTCCAGCAAGCTGCGAGTGAAGTCATCACTAAAGTAATCAACTCTCTGACAACTAATCGATTTTTAGCTGTTGTCGTTGGGATGATTGTCACCATGATTGTGCAAAGTTCCTCTGTAACTACAGTTATGGTTGTGGGCTTCGTAAACGCCGGGTTGATGCAACTGACTCAAGCGATTGGAGTTATCCTAGGTTCCAACATCGGTACAACAGTTACTGGATGGATCATCTCTATTAAGATTGGCAAGTACGGTCTTTTATTGATTGGTCTTGGTATTTTTCCAGCGTTATTTTCAAAAAATCCAAAGCTACAAAGTGCTGGTAAAGCATTATTTGGGGTAGGGATGGTCTTTACAGGCCTTGAGTTTATGAGTGGAGCTTTTAAGCCGCTTAGAAACGACCCAGGCTTCTTGGATATGATCAGCTACTTTTCTGGACAAGACTACGGAAGTTATATCGCATCTGTCATCACAGGTTGTTTGTTAACGATGATCATACAGTCATCCTCGGCAATGTTAGGGATTACGATTGCCTTGGCATCTACTGGTGTGATTGAGTTTCCAACTGCCGCGGCCCTAGTAATGGGTGAAAACGTCGGTACGACAATAACAGCATTATTGGCGTCAGTCGGTGCTAATGTAAACGCCAAAAGGGCAGCAAGGGCCCATGCGATTTTCAATACCCTCGGAGTTGTCCTCATGTTGGCATTCTTCCCGGTGTACATAGAATTTATCGAGTGGCTAATTCCTGGAGCTGCAGATGCCGTCGCAGCTGATGGCTCAAAACCTCAGATTGCTCAGCATATTGCTGCTTCCCACACTATCTTTAATGTTGGGGCAACCTTGGCCTTCCTTCCATTTTTGAATCAATTGGCCAGGCTAGTTCAAAAGATCACTCCAGATAAGAAAGTTAAAGAGACTCCTAAACTTGTACTTCTCGGTGAAGCAAGTGACATCCTTCCTGCAACAGCAATTATTCAAGCTGACACTGAAGTACGTAAGATGAAAGACATTCTCGAGAGAATGTATGGTGTAACTAAAGAGTATCTGAAAGATAAGGATCCAAAAAAGCTTGCAAAAGCTAGAGATTACGAGCGCATCACAGATAATATCCAAAAAGAAATCACTCTATTCCTTTGTAAGGTTATGGAGAGACCAATGTCAGCTGAGCAATCAAGACACTCACAGGCACTAATTAAAGTTGCTGATGAGTTTGAATCAATTGCTGATTATCTTGAGCGTATTGTAAATTACAAAGCAAGATTTAAGAATGATCCTCAAACAGGTCCAACAATTGACGAGTACAAGAAGTTCATGGAAGAAGTTTGGTCATTTTTCCAAATCTGTGCTGAAGGAATCTTCAATGTTGATAGAATGGATAGAGACCAAGTATTCAAAAAGTCTGAAGAGCTAAGAATTTGGGCCGATGATATTAGAGACAGACACTTGGATAGAGTTTCTAAAGGGGATTATGAGCCACTTTCAGCTCTTACTTACTCAGACATGGTTGTAGCATTGAGAAAAATTAGAGCGCACGCTTTGAATGTTGCTGAAGCTGTCTCGATGACTAAGCCGGTAAAAGATATTAGATGATTATAAAAGAGAGCCTTTTCGCAAAGCTTGAGCAAAATGCGAAATACTTATTAGAGTTTCACCAAGGGGTTGAGAAGGAAGGACTTAGAGTTCAACAGGACAAGTTCGCTTCGAAGGCCCCTCATGCTAAGGCCTTAGGGCACAAGCTAACTCACCCTTATATTACAACTGACTACGCAGAGAATCTTTTAGAGTTTGTTTCTCCTGTTTTTCAAAATAACGAGACACTTCTTGATTTTCTTGCAGATATGCAGAGATTTTCTCTTAAGAATATGGGACAGAGCGAGCTTATCTGGCCTGCAAGTATGCCTTGCTATCTGGCAGATGAAAAAGAAATCCCAGTTGCATACTTTGGCGAATCAAACGTTGGTAAGCTAAAGTCTTTGTATAGAGTAGGTCTTGGTTTTCGCTATGGAAGATCAATGCAGTCCATTGCTGGCATGCACTTTAATTACTCTGTAAGTCGAAACTTGTTGAAGAAACTTCATGAAGAGATGGCCCCAGAAGAAACCTTAACGGACTTCACAAACGCCATGTACTTTAAAATGATCAGAAACTTCAGAAGACATAGCTGGCTTCTGCTTTATCTATTCGGGTCTTCACCTGTGGTTGACGCCAACTTCTTAAAGGGTAAAAAACATAACCTTACCAAGCTTGGAAAAGACACCTATGGTAAGGAGTTTGCTACAAGTTTAAGAATGGGTGGCCTTGGTTACACAAGTTCTGCTCAAGATGATATCTCCATCTGTTATAACCAGTTGGAAACTTATGTTAAAACTCTAGAGTCTGCTAGAAAACGCTCTTATGCTCCTTATGAAGAGATTGGAGTAAAGGTTGATGGCGAGTATCGTCAACTCAATGCTAATCTACTGCAGATTGATAATGAGTTTTATTCTCCACTTAGACCTAAGCGTACCGCTAGATCTGGTGAGAGTGCTCTTCAAGCATTACACCAGCACGGTGTTGAGTATATTGAAGTTAGACTTCTAGACTTAAATCCATTTGCAGCACAGGGGATAAATGATGAGGAGATAAAGTTTCTTCAAGCATTCCTTACTTTCTGTATGTTGGATGAGAGTCCTGAGATATCTTCAGCTGAGTGTGATGAGATTACTTCTAATTTCCAAACAGTTGTGGATGATGGCCGTAATCCTAAGGCCAGATTGAGCTTTAATGGTGGAGAGGTTTCTGTGTCGAGTGCGGCATTGGAGCTTCTTCAAAAAATAGAGAACTTTGTAGAGAGTAACTCTGAGATTCATGCCTATTATGGTGAGGGAATCTTGGCACAAATCGATAAAGTTCAAAATCCTGAAAAGCTATTTTCCGCACGTGTGATGTCATTAGTTAATGAAAATACTTCTTTTGTTGAAGCTATGTATGAGCTTGCTAAAAAACATAAAGAAGAGTTGTTATCAAAAGACATCGGAGCTGGTCAGGATTGGGAAAAGCTTGCTAAAACTTCACTTGAAGAAGAGCAAGAGATGGCCAAAGCTAACTCTGAGGACTTTGACACATTTTTAAAAAACTACTTTGAAAAAATTAACATAAAAGAATACCCATGATTCGTTATCTTAAATACATTTTCTTAATCTTTGGTGGAATTGGCCTTCTGATAATTGGCTTCTTTTGCTACCAAAACCAACATGATCTTGCTCTTGTTTGGGACTATAAAAGTAAACTCGACTATGACGAGGTTTCTGAGAACTGTCCTACTGCACAGGGAAATTACTATTATCCATGCTTTAAAGAGCGATTTACTGAGCTTACTGAGCAAAGTGGACTCACTGGAATTGGCTTTGGCCTAAAGATCGCATTCAACTTTATGGATGATGACAAGGCAACGACTACGGTATTTGCCAATGAGAACATCAAAAATATCCAGTATGCTCTTAATTATTTAGAGCTAAATAACTTGGCGATCAAAAACTCATATAAACGTTTTTTTGGTATTAAAAAAATGTACGGAGGCTATCTTTCATCATTAAGAGACTTTCTTGATGGTGCTGAAAAGTTCTCTGGTAACCTGATTAAAGGTTTAGAGAGTGAAGAAGGGATCGTTTCAATAGAAGATGAAAAAGTACGCCTTGAGGTTCAAGCTCGTTACGATATGATTTCAAGCGAGTATAAAGCTGAATATGCTAAAGCTCGTGAGTTCGTTGAGTCTGAGATCGAGAAGGTGCTTGCCGCTCACGAAGACTAATCCCTAATTTTTATACTAAATACAACATCGTCACTCTTGAAGGTTCTGCTTTGTGAGTGGCCATGTTCGTAAGTCTCTTTTGAAAAATACGAAGATAAGTCGTAGTTAAGTCTTTTTGTGTATAAAACCACATCATTAGGATAGCCTGATTTTTCAAGTACGATCTCAAGCTTGCCGTTAGGGAGCTTCTTTTTAACATTCAATAAGTCACCATAATAAAGTAGAAGAGCGGGAGCACTCCAAAGAGGGCGTCCACGATAAATTGCTCCAAAGCTACTTACCTTTTCACACTGTGATTGGTCACAATACCTAAACACTACTCGTAACGAGTCAAGGTCATCAATTAGATCCATTTTCTCCAAATAGAATTTGATACTAGCATTTGGTGATATTTCAAATCCCTCGTTGTTTGCAGGATGAACAGACGTGTTTAAGTTGTATTTCTTCTTTAAAAAATCTGTAGTGAACTTAAGGTTTTGTTTATAGTCCATAAGGGTGATGTTTTTAATCCACCTAAGGTAGCTAAAGATATTTGTGTAATGGCTTCTCTCGGGACAACGGTGTTCTCGTTTGAATATGATACCAGTAGTGTAGTAATAGGCCTTTTGAGTAGAGGCCGCCACCCCGATGACTTCATTTGTTCCATTGAGCAGTAGAGGTCCACCGCTATCACCATTTTTAGCCCCGGCAGAAAGACTATAGATGTTTCGAGCAGCAGAGCAGTCGTTGTTATTTAATAGTTTTAGCTCTTTATGCTTTTTGATTCCTATTTCTTGACCCTCACCACCATGTCCAAAGCCCACAATTGTTGCGTAATTAAAGCGTGGTCTTTCTGGATAGGGCAGTCTCATCAAGTCATTCGAATCAATATTGATTGGTTGTTCTAATATGACCACAGCGATGTCGTTTAAATAGTTGTGTTTGTCATAAGCTGGATGAATGTAGGTTGCTATGGCCTTGGTTAGTTCAAAAGAGGCCATTTGGTTTGCATTATCTCCAACACCAATCAGTACATTTTGTGCATCACTGTTTTCAACACAGTGGGCGGCAGTTATGACAACTAATGGGTGAATTAGGGATCCACTGCACCAGCCTTGACTTGCTCCTTTGAGGATCCTTAGGTGAACAACTGCTTTGTATTGTCCACGTGCCTTGATTCCGCTCTGAATTGCAAGAGCTGGCAGGCAAAAAAGGAATAAGTAGATACTTAGAAGGCGCATTTAAATTCTCCGTGAGCTGAAATTATAGCCTGGAATGCTGATTTGCGTTAATTTGTTGTAATTTTTACATACTTCAGGCCTCACAAAGGAGATTGCTAAGGCTAGAATTTTATTAACAACCATATGGAGGGACTATGAGTTTGATGTTTAACGCTAATCAGATTGTGGAACGACAAAATGGCCTAACCTACGACGATGTACTTCTCATGCCTCGTCATTGTGAAATCACTTCTCGGACTATTCCAAATTTAGAAACTAGAGTGACAAAGAACTTTAAGATGAAGGCCCCCTTCATTTCCTCAAACATGGATACTGTTACAGAAAAAGACATGGCCTTGGGTATGGCCAAACTCGGTGGAATGGGGATTCTACATCGTTTTATCTCAGCTCAAGAGCAGGCGCAGCAGATTAAATGGCTTCTTGAGAAAAAGAAAGACCACCCAGGGCTTCTCATTAGTGCTTCTGTAGGTGTGAAAGAAGAAGGCATGCAAAGGGCTGATATCCTAGCAGATGCTGGAGTAGAGATCTTAACCGTTGATATTGCCCATGGTGATTCGGTTATGATGCTTGAGACAATGGAATATATTAAAAAGAGACACCCAAATATTGATTTAATTGCAGGTAATGTCGCAATGCCTGATGGTGTGAGAAGACTTATAGATGCTGGAGCGGATGCCGTTAAGGTGGGGATCGGACCTGGATCGATGTGCACGACTAGGATTATTACTGGCTGTGGAGTACCGCAATTAAGTGCAGTTGCACTATGTGTTCAAGAGGCAAAAAGGCATGACATCCCTGTTATAGCCGATGGTGGTATCAAAACCAGTGGAGACATCGTAAAGGCTCTTGCCGCGGGTGCTGAGACAGTTATGCTCGGCTCAATGCTTGCTGGCTGCTTGGAGACTCCGGGTGAAATAAAAGGTGGTATGAAAAGCTACAGAGGTATGGCGAGTAAGGATGCGCAGGTCTCTTGGAGAGGGGATATGCAAAAAGGGATGGCCGCAGAAGGAGAGTCTAGGATGATTCCAATCAAAGGGCCTGTCGAGCATGTTGTGGGTGAGCTCTCAGGTGGTGTGCGAAGTGGAATGACCTATTTGAATGCCAAAAATCTTCACGAAATTAATACCAATGCACTTTTTATGGAGATGTCCTCATCTGGAATGGTTGAATCAAGACCGCACGGGATGGGGTAAAAATCGGCGTAGATCGTTTGTTCTCTTTATGAATATAAACGATTCTGGTATGGTCGAGGGATGATAAAAAGAAATAAAGGCGTCATGGAAGTCTATGACGCCGTCCTTTCCTATGAGAAAGTAAAAACACATTTACAAGAAAAGCCTCAAGACAAAGAGAAGATTCTCAAATTTGTTGACGAGATAAAAGGCGACTACCGGTTTGGTTTGGTGGGAGCGGGTGCTAAATTTATAGATAAGACGTTTCTTCGTCTCTATAATGGCTTTAATCTGGAATTACCAGATGGCTTTGACATTAAAGAGCTTCAAAAAAAATACCACTTAATTTTAGTTCCAAATCACCAATCGCATGCAGATTATCTGGCATTGCAGTACATCCTTTATACATACTTTAAGATGCCCGTATATATTGCAGCGGGGATTAACCTTAATATCTTCCCGATAGGATCCTTTTTTAAAAGGTGTGGGGCCTTCTTCATCAGAAGAAAGTTTACAAACTATCTCTATAAAATCGCTTTCCAGGGATACATTTATTACCTTCTCAAATCAGACAAGGTAGTGGAGTTCTTCTTCGAAGGAGGAAGAACACGAAGTGGAAAACTTCTGGCTCCAAGGTATGGACTATTTTCAATGCTTTTGGATGCGCATACGAAGTTTGGGGATAACGCAAAACCACTTATGTTCATACCAGTCTCGCTGGCACATGAGATGATTCCTGAAGAAAAGGCACATGCCAAAGAATTGAGTGGCGCTAAAAAAGAAAAAGAAAAGATCACTCAATTGGTAAAGCTTGTGAAACTTGCCAATAAGAAACTTGGAACAGTTCATGTTCGTTTTGGTGAGGGGATCGTTGTAGACAAATTTGAAGAAGATCTTAAAGAGAAGACCCAAAGCTTGGCGTTTGATTGTTTTAGGGCCGTAGGCAAGGGGATGCCTGTCACACCAACATCTCTGCTTTCACTCGTAATGCTTGACGATCCTCAGGGGGCCTTGACTTGGAGTCAAATTAAAGAGCGCTCCTTGGATGTTGTGGACTACTGTGAGTACATGGGGATCCCTACAACTAAGTCTTTGAGAAAAGATGTGCTTAGTAAGTCCTTAAAAATTGCGATGGACATGTTCATCAATAATAAGAAAGTTAAACTGATTAAAAGAGAAAAACTGAATCAGGTTTTCTACTCCATTACAGAATCAAGTAGAACTCACTTATTATTTCACAAGAATATGATCCTGCATCACTTCATTGTTCCAGGAATTGTTAATGCAACTTGGTTCAATATCTTCAATGGGAATATCAAAACGGAGTCTCAACTCAATCGTTATTTGGTTATCAAAAGAAAAGAGCTTAAATATGAGTTCTACCTCCCAACTGTAAGGGAGATGATTAGAGAGGCCGCCAAGATCGTAGAATATGCGACAGGGGAGAAGATCAACTCACTCAACGATGCACTACACTTTTCTCCAGAAAAGCTTTATGCAATAGCGAGTAAGGTAAGAAGATTCTCTACAGCTTTTAGCTATATCTATGAAGCATATTATATTGCTGCGACCACTATTAAATATATGGACACTGAGGAGTTCACTGAGGAGAAGTTTCTTCAAGTGGCCAAAGAACTCTTTGAGATGGAACGAGAGCATGGCAGGGTCGTTAAGTACCCGGAGAGTTTCAATGTTCCAATTATGAAGGGTAGTTTAAACTATTTACAAAACTTAGGGGTACTAGAGAGAAAGCCACCTAAGTACGAAGTGAAAGATATGGAAACAGTGAACATTCTTGTTGAGAAGTTCGCCCGTGACGTAAATGATCAAGTTGCGATAAATTTAAAGTTTGGTAGGTAGATGAATAAAGTTAATTTAGGGAATTCCAGGCTTTTACACGTAAAGCAAAGTCTAAATAGTATTGATTTAAATCTTGCGGCCGGTGTAGTAGACAGTTATATGTCTCTTTCTAGGCAAGTGGAGCTTGTGACAAACTCTATTGTTGTCTATATCAAGGGTGATGATCTTCTTGTGGGGAAAGAAATTGCCGGTTATCCAACAGAGCTACCAGGGGAATTGGAGATGGCGGATTTTGAACTTTGCGAGGTTGTAGAGCACAAAATGGACCAAAAGTGCTTAGATTTTAAAGAGCTAATGGAAAAGGTTGCATTGATCGAAAAGGATAGTGCACTTAAAATATATAGAATTGTTTTTGATATCCAACATTTTGACGCGCCAATTCTTCATTTTAGATGAGCATCGCGCCAAAATAGATATCGCTTAAGCAAATTCTTGAGCAAGAATTATATATGTATTTAAATTTACGTTGGAATTTAAATCAGGTAATGTTACAAAGTATCAAAATAACGAAAGTGGAGGCACATTATTAGCACTAAAAAAAGAGGCGGGTTTCAGCCCCGTAAACCCTCAGGTCCAAGAGTTAACGAGCAAATCAAAGTTCCCGAAGTACGATTAATTGGGGATAACGGTGATCAGTTTGGAGTGGTTGGAATTCAAAGAGCCGCTGAAATCGCTGATGAGCAAGGACTGGATTTAGTTGAAGTGTCTCCGAATGCAAAACCACCGGTTGTTAAGCTAATTGACTACGGTAAGTTTAAATACCAAGAGCAAAAGAAGGCCGCTGAGGCCAAGAAGAAACAAGTTACCATCAATGTTAAAGAGGTAAAGTTTCGTCCTGCTATCGATATTGGCGATCTTCAGACAAAACTGAAGAAAGTGCACAAGTTCCTTGATCAAGGGGATAAAGTGAAGATGTTGATGCAGTTTAGAGGAAGAGAAATGGCCCATAAAGAAATCGGCCTTGGAAAATTCCACGATATTATTAAAGGTGTTATTGAAGAGACTGAGGCCGTAGTTGAGTCCCCAGTTAAAATGATGGGCAATAGAGCTATTGCCATGCTTGCTCCACCTAAGAAGAAATAGCTTTTGGGCGTAGTTTACGCCCAAGTGCCATTCACCTAAAAAATAAAGCTAAAACGTCGGATTTATATAAAAAACTCTTTGCCTATGGTGGTTAACATGGTAGGTAATAGGGTCTGAATTTTCGATTAATTTGATAGGAGAAATATATGCCTAAGATGAAGACTAGAAGAGCTGTAGCGAAGAGAATCAGAGTTACTGCTAAGGGAAAAGTAAAAATTAAAAAAGCAAACTTGAGACACATCCTTACTAAAAAACAACAGGATAATAAGAGAGACGCAAGAAAAGCTGGTTACCTAAACAGCAAAGATGGCGAAAACATGCTTAAGAATGCACCGTATTTAAGAAGATAATTAATCAATTGTAACTGTAGGGTACGAATAAGAGGCTTGTCCCCCCTGCCGTTCTAAGAAGGAGTATAGAATGTCTAGAGTAAGACGTGGTTTTAAAGCCAGACAAAGAAGAAACAAAATTTTAAAACTAGCTAAGGGTTTTCACTTCGATAGAAGAAGAAAATACAAGATTACAGCTGAAACTGTAAAAAGAGCCCTTCATAACATGTACAAGGGTAGAAGAATCCTTAAGAGAGACATGAGAAGACTTTGGATCGTAAGAATCAATGCAGCTTCTAAATCTCTTGGTACTTCTTACTCAAGATTCATGAACAACTTGAAGAACAAAGACATCAAGTTGAATAGAAAAATGCTTGCTGAAGTAGCAGCACGTGACTTTGAAGGTTTCAAAGCTATCCACGAAGCATCTAAGTAAAAAATATTTACATAGAATCTCTAAACTCCCGTTTTTTTTACGAAAAACGGGAGTTTTTTTTTGCGCGAAATTTAGAACTCTGCTAACCTATTAATAAGAGGTTTTTCCTAGCTGGATGATTATCGAATCATGGAGGATTTAGAATGAGCGTCACAAAAGCTGATATCGTCGAACGAGTTTATAAAGAAGCAGGTTTCTCAAAGAAAGAGGCTGCTGATTTAGTAGACTTAGTATTTAAGGTAATCAAAGATACCCTTTCCAGAGGTGAAAAAGTCAAGATTTCTGGTTTTGGCAATTTTTCCATCAGAGACAAGGCAACTAGAGTGGGGAGAAACCCTCAGACTGGTGATGCTATGAATATCTCTGCGAGAAGAGTACTTACCTTTAAGCCGTCACAAATCCTAAAAGAAGACATTACTGAAAGGTTTAAGCACCGTATTGATGACAAGGGGAAAGAAGATACTTCTCTTGCGCCAAAAGACGGAAAGCCTAAGGCATTAAGTTCTTTTATGAATAACAGTGAGGATATGGACTAATGGACTTTGGAATTCAGGCTCCTGAGAAAAATGTTTATAAATTTAACGAACTGGCATCTCTTACGGGAGTTAAGCCATACGTTTTACGTTTTTGGGAAACTGAATTTCAACAAATTAGCCCGGTAGAGAATGAGAATGGACAGAAGTCCTATGACAAAAGTGATCTTTTAGTAATTAAGACTATTAAGAAGCTACTTTTTGAAGATAAATTGTCCATTCCAGATGCCAAAAGTGTAATTGATAAAGAATTGGAAGCAATTGCAAACAATCAAACACAAGAAGTTGAATCGCCTGAAGAGGTTGCCATTAACCTTAAAGAACAAACACGTGACCTTAAAGAGGCCCTTGAAGAGGTTATCGAAAAGGGTGCTGAGTCTGTGAAAGTAGAGTCAGAGGAAAGTGAGTTTGTTTGTAAGGCCGGTCCTTTGGCGTCGCGTTTCAAGAAAGAGGTAAGGGTACATCAGCGATCTTTGAGTGATCAGGATGTTGTGAGCCTTGTTTCTGCCAAAAAGAAGCTAAACAAGCTTCTAGGCCAAATTAATGACCTAGAATCTAAATATAGCTGGAACTAATTCTAATTAAAGTGCGTTTTTAACCATTTGAGAAGCAAGCTTTCCGTCGAATCTACCTTTGATTCGTGGAGTAAGCTCTTTCATGATTGTGCCCATGTTTGGCGCATCCTGAGACTTTTTGATTTCTTCAATCAATCTAGAAACTTCAGATTCATTCAATGCCTTTGGAAGAAACTCTTCAAGAACTTTGATCTCTCTTTCGATTTCTTCTCTTTGAGGGCTTCCCTCAGGGTACATGGAAACTGATTCTTTTGTTTTCTTTGCGTGGGACACAACAATATCTAGTTCTGGAACTGCTTTGCCAGATGTATCGTTCTCAATGAATAGTTTTTTTAGGTATC
>JAGSHJ010000547.1 GCA_023954595.1 Bacteriovoracaceae bacterium
AAGGTATTTATAAAACAAATGAAGTACCACAAGAAATTGAAATCGATCAGGAACGTAATCTTGTTGAAGAACTTGGAGTACAGAACTTTTCGAGGATCAAACAAATTCAATATTCTTTGAATCCAAATAATCCGAATTCTCTGAAAGTTTACATTAACCTTCATTATGAATTAGATGATCCTTCAAATACTAGTGTCGAGCTTAAGGTTGCGAACTTTAGCTATAATGACGAAGAGAGCTTTAATGTAATAAGTAAGAGCTTCTCACAAATGAAACAGATCAGTCTTAAAGAGTATGAGTTCTATATGCCTCTGAATTATGACTATAACTACAACATAGGTCACAATGCTTATTTAAGACTTATAGGTGCTGAAAATAGAGCTATTGGTAAAGAGACTAAAACTTACTTGAATTCTGTTAACCACAGCAAGGAAGAATAAGCTGCTTACTAAACCGAGCGTCGGAGTGAAACTTCACACCGGCGCCAATCAATCGAAGAGGAGCTCTCCTCTCATTGAACCTTCTTCTAAATAGGTTTTTAAACTTTTCAATATCCAAGCTCTCATAAGGCTCTTCAATTGTTGTTTGGGTGAAATCAGAATGTTTTAATTTTACATATATTGTCTTAAACGCACGATCCTTATGCCTTTCAAGTCGTGCAGTCATCTCTTCGACTACTTTTTCCAGATACCCTTCAAGTCTTTGGTAATCGTCAATATCTTCAAAGAAAGTATTCTCCACACTTAGACTTTTTCTTTCTCGCTCAGTTTTTACTTCTCGAAAATCGATCCCCCTTGAATACAAATACAGGCTTGGCCCAAAGCTTCCGAAGTGTTCTTCTAATTCTAATTTTGAAAACGTCTGTAAATCTCCAAAGCTCACTATACCTAAGCTTTTCATCTTCTTAGCAGTCTTTGCTCCTACTCCCCATATCTTTGTGACAGGGAAGCTTTTTATAACTTCATCATGGCCGTGCGGCCCAAGTGTGAACAATCCATTCGGCTTATTGAGATCGGATGAGATTTTCGCTAGTAGTTTATTATAAGAAACACCAGCACTACCTGTGAGCCCCGTTCTTTCGAAGATTTTTTGTTTGATCTCTTTGGCAATTAAGGTTGCACTGTTGTTATGCTTGCTGCATTCAGTAACATCAAGATAGGCCTCGTCTAATGAAAGTCCTTCTACTTTGTCTGTGAACTCATGAAATACTTCAAAAATTTTAGCAGATGCATCTTTATACTTTTGGAAGTTAGGCCTCACCAATACTAAGTCTGGACACTTGTTCAATGCCATAAAAGTAGGCATCGCACTTTTGACTCCATATTTTCGAGCAACATAATTCGAGGTACAAAGAACCCCCCTCTTACCTCCTCCAATACCTACAGGAAGGTTTTTTAAGGCCGGATTATCTCTCTCTTCAACCTGAGCATAGAAGTAATCCATATCGAAGTGTATAATTTTGCGTTTCAGTTCCATGATTCCCTTGCGATTATTTTACCGTTTTTTGTGGTTGACCTACGGATTTTTTACGGATACATTAATTACATTACTACGGAAATGATACGGAAATCAACCGGCAAAGTTTCCAGGACCCCGCAAGGAGCAAAGCGTGAGCCTTACTAAAAAACAAAAACAAG
>JAGSHJ010000002.1 GCA_023954595.1 Bacteriovoracaceae bacterium
ATGGTGAATTTTGGAAAAGGGTTGATCCTACAGGCTTTGTCTCTCCTGAGAGAATAAACGCTGGAGTTCAAGGGCTGAACCAAGATTCAGAATGGATGAAAACAAATCGTTTCTACTATTCATTTTTGCAAGCAAGAGCAGTTTTTGAAAACATAAACTATAAACTTGCCCTATTCTTTGACAACTATGACAAGGAGGCACAAAAGCTTCTTGCTGCATCTCTTTCACTGGAGCTTAAAGCCTTTTATTATGCCTCTGCTCTTCTTTTAATTGTTACGTGTATCTTTTTCTACCTAAGTATCAAAGGCAAACGAATAAAACGAAATGAAGAAGACATCTATTTTGAAAGATTTGTTAAAAAGCTAAAGAAGAAAAAAGTAATGGTTGATGAGTCGATGAATGAACAAGTGATCATAAATAGATGTTTGGATGCAGGACTATCAAACTATGCTCAATTTATGGAACACTATAGAGATATAAAATACAGAGGTAAACTTCAGGCCCGAACTCAATTAGTGCAGGCCTTTAAAAAGCTCTAGTATGAGTTTGCTCGCCCCACACTTGTTGCAAGCTCACGAATCAGTTTTAGATAGCCCTTCTTAGCTCTCTTCCAGTTAACTGCATGCACAGGATTTGATAGCACTATAAGATAAGTATCCAGTGTTGGGTCAATCCACATTGAAGTCCCTGTATAGCCTGTATGCCCAAAAGAAATGCCCCTAGAGAAGTACTCTCCAGATGGCTTCTCAGAATATCTACTAGTGATGTCAAAACCAAGTCCTCGATCACTATATGGAACTTTTACTGTCATAGAACGAACTATACTTTCACTCAAAATCTCTTTTGAACAAAACTGCCCTTCATTTAAAAACATGCTTGCAAACTTTGCCAAATCCGTTGCACTTGCAAAAAGACCTGCATGCCCGCCAATTCCTCCAAGGTGTCTTGAGGTTGGGTCATGAACCTCACCTAAAGCTTTATCACCACCGGTGGGAGCACACTTTTGCTGACACTCAACAAGATTGTCCATAGGCCTAAAGCCACTACTATCCATTCCCAAAGGTCTTAGAATAAGTTTTGATATGGCCTTATCTAGTCCTTGCCCTTGAAGTGTTTCCAAAGCTTTTCCAAGCACTAGATAATTAACATCACTATAAACAAAGCTTGCTGGTTTAGATTTTGGATTAATAGCTAAAATTGATTCCCATGCCTTATTTTGATCCAATTCATAAAAGCTAGATCGCACACTTGGTTGCATTCCAGACTGGTGTCTAAGAAGGTCTTCAAAAGTCAGCTTCTTTGTTTGAGCTCTTGAATACGAAGCTAGTACCGTTGACACTTTATCATGATGAGACAAATTCCTAGATTCAAGATCTTTTAACAATGCCGAGGCCGTGAACACTTTTGTAATCGATGCAAGATCAAAGATAGCATCCTTTTGCATCTTCATTTTTCCATCAATTGCCCCGTAGGCCTTATGGAGAGAAATAGAATCTCTGTGACCTACTAGAACAACAACACCTGGAATGTCGTAGACACCAAGATAGCTATTCACCATCGTGTCTATTTCCAACTCAAGGTCTTTGCTCATACCAGCATTATATTCAAGACAGGCCAGTGCGCTCCAGCAAAATGTGGTGAGGATTAAAAGCATTTTCATAGCGCCTTAGTACAATAATATTCCGATTCTGACAAAGATTGGATTGCTGATTCGTATTAGCTTTTCTTAGGCCCTAAATAAAGTCAGTGACTTTTATTTACTTAAAGAACTTCATGCACACAGATAATTGGCAACACGCCCATGGCCTTGTTTAGTCCTATGCCCAAGCTGCTGAAACTAGATGTTCAAAAAAAATAATTAGTACAACGCTCGGGAGCGCCTGAGAATGGGTACATACCAAAATTGTCAAAAGGCAGAATCATGAACGCTGTGGAAAAATTCTTAACCGTAGGTGCGGCAGTTGTATTCACATCTTGCGCAGGCCCTACAAATCCATTTGGATCCCACGTTTGGCTTCTGTCAGAATTTAAGACAAACGGCCAAGGACTAAGTCATCACGCCGCTATCGAAACCTATCCAAAAAGACAGGTCTATCACACCCCTTTTGATTTGGTGCTCAACATTCAAGATGATGAGTACATCCCAAAAACCTTTCGTTACGAGATTCTCCATAACGGTAAAAGGATTGAGAGATGGTGGAAAAGTGAGAAGATAACCTTCAACCCTCAAAACCCAAAAAAGGCGCAGATTACATTTGAGAACCTCTCTTTATTGCCTGGCAGAAAAAATGAAATAACCTTCCTTTACTATAGAGACAAAAACGCTGCACCAGTGGCCTACAAGTTTCTTCCCCCTCATTGCCCCCTTAGGGCCAACAGACAGATTGCTAGCATCAATCCCTTTGAACCAAAAAACATAGATATTCCAAGCATTGAAGACATTGCTTCTAGAAATAAGATTAATCCATCTCTTCTTGCGGCCTTAGTTGCCCAAGAGAGCTCGTTTAATCCCCTCGCACTAAGTTGGGCCAAGGCCCTTGGTCTCACCCAAGTAACACCAATTGCTAATAAAGAAATTATCCGCCAACGCCCAGATTGGAAATACGACAAGGATGTAGAGAAGTTAAACTTCCTTCAACTTAAAACAAGTATCCTAACCAATAGGATAACTAAGAAACAAGACTGGCGACTAGATGAAGCAAAGTCCCTTGAAGGTGGCAGTGTCTATTTAAACCTTCTTGGGGAGTATTGGACTAAACCTAATGCTAAGGAAGTTCTCCAAAGAAGCTTCAGTGAAGAATCCGCTCCATTAACTGACATTTTACTCGCAAGCTACAATTCAGGCGCCTACAGAGTGAAAAAAGCAATCATCAGAAATAAAGAAAAATGGCTTGAGAGCAAAGAGCTCAAAGAGGCCAGAAAATATGTAATGAATATTAAAAGTTACTGTCACGCTTTTACAGCTAAAAATTAAGGAGAGATCATGAAAACCAAACCACTATTCTTCACGGTCATGCCTGCAATATTTTTGATGCTAGCACTTGCTCTACCAGTGCAGATTGCATTGATCTATCAGATTAACATTTTTGATCTCACAGGAATTTTCTCTAAACTCACCCCATTAAATATCTGCTTGATGGGAATGTTTGCTTGGGTATCCTTTGCAACATTCAAATATGATAAAAGCTTATTCGTTCTGCTTCCGTTCGTTAATCTTGCGGTCTTTGTGAATAACTACGTTGTAGGATCATTTGGAGAAGATTTTAGTATTTTTGAAACCACAGTGGGTTCCACCGCATTTCTAGCACTGAGTGTCAGTTTTTACTCAAAAAGTATTTACCGCGTCTTTAATGAACAAAACTATAGGTGGTGGTTAAGTGTTCCTCGTAAAAAGCTAAGCGTTCCTCTGACCATCCATACAAGTGCCAACACTATAAAGACAAAAAGTTTCGACGTATCTGAAACCGGCATCTTTGCAATTACAGATAATGAGTTTGGCCTTTTTAAAACAGCGAAGAATCAAGAGATTGAACTGAGCATCCATCTCAATGACAAAATACTGCAGTGCAAAGGGAAAATTGTTCGAAAATCACTTCAAAAAGGAGCTTATCCCGAAGGAGTTGGAATACAATTTTCACAAGTCGATGGCCAACTACCAATTTGGCTCGAGTCCCAAGCAGCCTAAATTCTAAGCCGCACAGCGTTTTCTATGGCGCTGTGCACCCAAACCTTAAGTTGCGTTAAAGTTGATAAAAACCTTTCACAAATCCGTTCATATCGCTATGCTTTATATGATTGCAACTACATAAAGGAGTATGAATGGAACAATTGGAAGCATGGACCGGTGCGTTCGTGGGAATGGTTTGGAGTTTACCTCTAATCGTCCTACTTGTTGGAGCAGGTGTAATTTTCTCCCTGTATTTCGGTTTCCCTCAATTAACAATGATCAAACACGCAATTGACATCGTGCGTGGTAAATTTGATGACCCTAATGATCCGGGTGAGATCTCTCACTTTCAGGCGTTGACTACTGCATTGTCCGCTACTGTTGGTCTCGGAAATATTGCAGGGGTTGCCGTGGCCATTGCCGCAGGTGGACCTGGTGCGGTTTTCTGGATGTGGCTAACCGGCTTCATTGGTATGTGTACCAAATTTACTGAAGTTACATTGGCACTTAAATATAGAACAAAAGGTGAAACCGGCCATATGCACGGTGGACCGATGTTCGTTATTAAAAATGCACTAAGCTCAAAGTTTCAGTGGCTTGGTTGGTTATATGCTTTCTTTACTATTCTAAGTTCATTTGGTGCAGGGAACATGTTCCAGTCAAACCAAATGGCATCAATTATTAACCACTCTACTGGTGTTCCTACTTGGGTATCAGGACTAATTTTTGCTGGTTTGGCATTTGTAGTTCTTATCGGTGGTATTACTAGAATCGCTCAAGTTACTTCTAAGCTAGTACCTGCCATGGTTGTTCTATATCTTGGTGGTGCTCTTTACGTAATCCTAATTAACTATGCAAAAGTACCTGCAATGTTTGCAGATATCTTTACTCACGCTTTCACAGGGCATGCGGCAACGGGTGCGTTTGCGGGTGTTGTTGTTAAAGAAGTTATTATGCAAGGTGTTCGACGTGCGACATTCTCCTCAGAGGCCGGTATGGGTTCTGCAGCAATGGCCCACGCGGCAGCAAAGTCTTCTCCAATTCAAGAAGGTATCGTTTCTCTTCTAGAGCCACTAGTTGATACAATTATCGTTTGTACAATTACAGCACTAGCACTTTTGATCACAGACGCATGGACTATTCCAGGTGTTGAAGGTTCAGAGATGACAGCAAGAGCATTCTCTTTGGGAATGGGACCTATTGGTAGATGGATTGTAACAATCGTTGTTACCATGTTTGCCTTCTCCACTTTGATCTCTTGGTCATACTATGGAGAGCAGGGTGTAACATTCATCTTTGGTGAAAAAGCTATTCCAGTTTACAGATACGTATTTGTTGGATTTGTTTTCTTGGGAGCAATTGCTCAACTTACTGTTGTTCTAAATCTCTCTGATGGGGTTTATGGACTTCTGGCACTGCCAAACATCATTGCATGTTTCATATTGATGCCTAAGGTGAAAAGAACTCTTGTTGAATACAAAAACAAACTTAAAAACGGTGAAATCAAAGCGTTTAAATAACACTTCAAGCGAGGCCTTCGGGTCTCGCTTTTTTTTACCTACAATTTAGGTTCTCAAGCTCTTCTTCCATAAGATCTGACTCAGGCGCTAAACTCTCAATCAATTGACATGTAAAACTCAATGGACGTCCACCAGCATAACTTTTTACACGTGCTGCAAGTAAACTATAGGCCTTAACAAGATAGCCTTCTCCGCCAAGGTGAGCGAAGTTTCTATGATTCTTACGAAGATCCGTAAGCCAATTAAGAATGATTCCAAGTTTTTGTGAGCTTGTTAAACGATATCTTTTCATGAGCCTCTCAGAGACTGATGAGAAAACTGCCCCTACGGTGTGAATTGATTTAAAGTTTGGTCTAAGACAGCTTCCTAAAATGGCAGATTCGCCTCCAAACATCACATCCAAAACATCTCTAGTGAATAGTTTTGAGGTGTTGTCAGCAAAAACAGGGGAGCCTACTTCCCTATTTTTTTCCATACATACAACGTTATTAAGTCCTCTCTCAGCACCATCGAGTGTGTAGTAAGCAATTAGATCAGCAAAGCCTTCATTGAGTGAAGATAGTACATCGCCTACGTTCATATTGCTCAGGCTTTGAACATCATTTGCCGCTAAAGATTTACTTTTTCCAAAGCAACCAGAATGACTAGGGCTTAATTCTCCTGACACCTGGCCCATAAGAGTGTGAAACACATGATGGCCGTATTCATGTGAGCCAACCATAGGCACTTCCCATAGAGGGACATTGCCAAATCCAGCGCCTTCACGACTCTCCTCACTTTGTGGAAGAAAGACAATCGAACTCATACTTGGGATATAATAAGCATTGTCTGTTATGCGGGAATCTTCTTGAATAACCTCTTCATTTGTCTCTACGATTTGTCGTTCAATAGTATAGGGAGCGATATAGAGACCGATTGGTTTTTGAGAGTTAAAGCCAACATTAGCAAGTCTTGAAATTGTTTTATTGATAGAATAGTTCGCTGATAGTGAGGCGTTTTCATAACTGTATCGCTGATAACTTTTAACCCCAGGACAAATTGACATGGCCTTGGGTGCTTGAGTTGTCACAAATTCAAGACCTACCAATTCTCCACCTCTAAAACTCCTTTTAAGCATCATCTTTGCGTCATAATAGGTATCAGAGATTCCATTTGAGTTTCTAAGCCTATTTCCAGAGATAGAGTCTTCCATATCAAGGTTTCTCTTTAAGAGTCTTCCTTGAAGAAATTGAATGAGATTAAAGTATGGAGTTTCGCTTTCGGCCTCTGGGCCTTCGCAAGTGGTGTATTCTTTAAAAAGCTCAATTGGTGAGCGATTGACGTTATTTATAAAGACGCCACGCTTTGTGGTGGTGGAGCTCTTTTGGCCGCAGGATACAATAAGCATCATGAATGTGGTTAACAACAGACTTCTCATTAAAACTCCCGACAACCAACTTTAACGGCCCTTTGTGTCTGGGAGAAGCATACTTAAGTTTTGTATAATATTTACATCACTAAAACAGTGAAAAAGCATGGTTGTCGAAGTGTTAACAAAGCTGGATAATGTCTTCTATGAATAAAACACTCTTGTATTTAAAGTTTTCCTATAAATTTTTCATGGTTGTCTTCATGTTCACAACACTTCCATTCTTGGCAATAAGAATGAGTGGATTTGATCTAAAAGAGCTTCCATTTATGTTTATTGCCCTAGTTGGCCTTGTTAAGTTCTTTCTTGTTAAGTCACAAGACACAGCATCAGTTGCCCATATAGTGAAGGCCAAAACAAACAGAAACTTATCAAAGCAAGAACTGGTGGATCTGAGTGCTGATTATAAGAATTCACAAGATATAGCTTTATTGATTAATGCGGCCGCCATCTTTATTTTAAATATTGTGATCTAAATTCAATCCACATAGATCATCTTCTTTGTCATGCCGCCATCGATTACGATGTTCTGTCCATTGATAAATCTCGCTTTCTCACTTACCAAGAAAAGACAAAGATTTGCGACATCTTCTGGAGCACCCACACGGCCACTGGGATGCTGATTATTAGCACTGTCTGAGACCTCATCGGAGGTGATCCAACCAGGACTTATACAATTCACGTTAACATCCGGTGCGAAGGAATTCATTAGAGCGTGGGTTAAACTATTCAGTGCACCCTTACAAGCAGCGTATGCCTCATTATTTGGCTCACTCATCAAAGAGCGAGTTGATGAGATATTAACAATGCTGCCTTTTGAGTCTCTGAGTTTTTTTGCTAAAAAATTCGAAAGCGTGAAGGCCGCGGATAGATTGGTATTTAGCATTTTGTTCCAATGCTGAAGCTTTACCGTACCAATTTGTGAATTGGTTGGATTAGAGATTCCAGCATTATTTATTAATACATCCACCTTCTTAATAGACTCACATGCCCTTAAGATTTCTTCAGGTTTTTCCAAATCACATGGAATGTATTCACAGTTGCTAGGTAACACTGAGGGGGAGGCCTTATCTAGCCCTATTACACTGGCCCCTTCACCAGAAAAAGCTTGTACCAAGGCCTTGCCAATAAGCCCGGAAGACCCTGTAATAATGACGATTTTATTCTGCATAACACGCTCCCAATAAAATACTTTAGATCGTAAAGATTCCTTATAAAAACAATTGGCCTATAAAAGCCTTACACTCTGAAATGAAGGTTAATTCTGCCCATCATTGTTTCGCTAAACAAATAAAGTAAAATTTAATGGTGGAGAATTACTCATGTATAAAGCCCTGATCTCATTATTTTTTATAGCTAACTGCCATGCAGCCTTCTACATGGATTACAAACTCAACTATCAAACTGAGACTGATGGTGGAGATGCAGGCGCTTTTAGTTACACACGAATGATGAACAGTGTTTTTTTTGCAGCTTCTATGGATCGCGACAAAAGATTCTACATAGGACAAAGTGCTATCTTTTGGAACAAGACACAACAACAAGGTGAAGATAGTGATGATGAATTTACTATGAACCTACTTGAACTAGGCCCTAGAATTCATTACTACTTCACACAAAATAGGACATGGTACACAAGCCTCGTTTACAACTTTTATGTAAATGGTACAAGTCAAACGGCAGGGGTAGAAGGTGATGTCAGCGGAACAAGCTATCTTGCATCACTGGGTTATCACTACAAATTTACTAGAACAATTGGGATTGGTGCTTCTCTAAATTATCACAGTGTAACTTTGGATGAGAGAAAAGTTGATTCAACTTCTAATGATGTTTCTGAAACATTCTCTGCGATTGTACCTATGCTAGAGATTGCATTTCGATTTCGCTAGAGTCCTGAAGTGCTATTCTCTCTATTGGCCTGTAGCGTACAAATCCTCCACCAAATTTGCTTTCATATAATATCACTTCATTTGCCCGCACTTTGCCAAAATCCTTCTTGTTCATAGGCGATAGTAAGTCAGTAACATTTCTCTTAGACCTCAATCTTCCTATTGTTAGATGCGGCACATATTCTCTATCCTCTAAATCAACAAACGGGTGCATGGCCTTGTATAAGTCATCTCGCAACGTTATTAACTCTCGCTTGGCCTGTACTCCGACCCATAGAACTCTCCCACTAGATTGACTAGGGAAGGCCCCAACCCCTCTGAGCTTTATATCAAGCTTTAAATGATCCTCTATGCCCTTACGTCCTAAATCGATGATGTCATCAAGGCAAGCACTCTCAACATCGCCTAAGAAGCACAGAGTGATGTGAAAGTTCTCTTGAGGTGTCCACTTAACATCTAACCCACGAACCTTGGAACAGGTGTGCACTTTTTTGTAAGAAGCTGAATTCAAAATGGATTCACCTCCTACACTCAATGCCCAGAACAGTCGTTTGGTTTCCATGATTAATGACCTCTGTAAATTGGAAGCTTTAACACAAAACAGGTATTTGATGAGCTGTTATCAAGATAAATAGAGCCACCGTGTTGCTCCATAATACCTTTTGATACGCTCAGGCCAAGGCCTGTTCCTTTTCCAAGTTCCTTGGTAGTAAAAAACGGCTGAAAAAGCTTTGTTTGAGTTTTAGGATCGATCCCCTTTCCTGAATCAGTAACCTTAATAATAACGTCTTCACGGGCGACCACGCACTCAACCTTAATCCACTTTTCCTCAATATCTTCTAAAGCATCACAAGCATTGTTTAATAAATTCACAAGTACCTGAGAAATCTGAACATTATTTACAAAAACAGGACATGACCAACACTTATCAGTTTTATGCCATGTGACCTCAACTCCTTTGTTTCTGAAACGCTCACAACTTATATCCATGGCCAGTACAACGACTTCTTGTGCCGATGCTACTTTCTTGTCAACCGACTCACCATCTCGCGAGATGGCACGAAGTCCGTTTATGATCTTTGAAATTCGAAGGACAGTTTCATTGCTTCTTTTGAGCATCTCCAGCGCTTTTTCTATTTCAGGTGGCCTCTTTTTTAAATATTCTTCTAAGAAGTGATTTTGTGCCAATAGGACACTTAATGGATTGTTAATCTCATGAGCAATCCCTGCGGCCATCTCCCCTAGAGATGATAGCTTAGCAGAGTGCCAAAGCTGGACTTGTCGTGCTCTCAATTCTTCGAAGGCCTTATATAGCTCATCAGTTTTTAAGTGCAACTCTTCTTGTAAGATGGCGTTTGTTTCAAAAAGAGAGTATGAACCTGCCTGACGCTTTAGCTCTGCCTCTGCCTTATCCGCTAAAACCTTGTTGATTTTCTTAAGCCTTTTAATTTCCTCATAAGGATCAATGTCACTATTATGGTTCTGTGTGTCCAAGCATTATCCCTGTTAGTGTCTGATTAATATGTACTGACTCAAATTGTTCACCATAGGTGTGAAATCCTATGGCATTCATTCTTTTATATTCTGCTAAAAGCAACTTTCTATCTTCCGGGTTTGCATTTAAAACATCAATTCGTCTAAGACTACATTCAAACAACAGACTTGCATCAATGTTAAACTCAACGTCACTCTGTAGTGCTTTAATCCTTGCAGCAAAATCTGGAACCCTCTTCCCAAGCCTCACAACAACACCTGTTTCAATTGCACAAGCAAATATAAGGGTACCCGATGAATTAACATGCATGACACTTCTAATGTAGTCTTGGCCTCCATAATTCACAATCAAATGATAGTTGGCAAATATATCTAAATTTAAATCTTCAGGCTTCACACCAATGGCCTGAGCATATGCTATATTTGCGGCAATTCCATCTATTTCAGTAACTCTCCTACGACTTGGATCACTTTCAGTTATGACCATACGTTTCTGTGTTGTAACAAAGTCTTGGGTCTTAAAAATTTTAAAAGGAAGGATTGTCGCGTACACAATAACATGTGCAATATTTTCTCTAAACTTTTCTCCGTCATACAAATAAGTATGCTTAAACTTAAAATTATCTCCAGCTGATCCCCCAATAAATGGGATACCAACCATTATACGATTGATGGCATTTACAAAGATCTCTTCTTTGAGAGACATCCCATCGATAACCATAGTTGAGAAAAAGTGGGACTCAGGCTGCTCAGTTAGGCGATTGAGTCTAAATTCTTGAACAAGCTTTGCCCCTTCTACCATCCCAGGAAAAACACCTTTCTCATCAACATCCAGCTCAAAGTAAAGTGATTTACAAAAGACTTCATCACTCACAAGACTAAAGCCTACTATGTTTTTTCTAAAGTAATGATCTGTTAAAATCTCGCCACCTGTGGTGCAAGCACAAACCTCTCCTTCCCAACCTTTCAATTGTTCTTCTAAGACTGGTAGAAACTCTTCCGAGCCAATAAAAATATATGTAATGGCAGCACCACGTTCAAGCCTTCCCAAAAACTTTTTAATTGAATTCTCAGGGTCCTTACGAAACTCTTCTAGTGACAAGTATGCCTTGGGCGTTTTCATAGTTTAATTATACCCAATCAATATTAATTAGGTCAGAGCCCCCGGTAACAAGCTAACTAAAGTCAAAGATAATTATCTACCTCACTATATTGAAATAACCTATTTGATGAGTTGATACGCCGGCAGGACAATACATAAAAATAACAAGGAGAAAACATGAAGTACTTCGCATTATTATGGGCCTTGGCCGCATCGGCCACCATGGCCGAAACCAACAACACTACAAACTGTTTTAAATTTAAGATAGACACACCTTCCAATGAAGCTCTCACAATGAGTGAAGATACAATAGTGGGCTGTTACCACTTTCTCTCTCCAAATAAATATCTCGCATTTGTCCAAGAGACTGAAGGTGCCTCAATTCTATCAAGTGCACTAGTGACAAGGTTAAGTCCTGGAATCACTCTTAAGCACTTTAGTAAATCAGATGGTGAGACAAAGCTTATTCAGCAGGAACACAAACTAGTGAATCCACTTCCAATACCTCTAGATATTACAACAGAGGTTTTAGGACCTGCCTCTGGCATTGAAATGGTCACACCTCCAAGTTCTGAAGCTTTCAGAACAAGTATAACGGAGCTACTAGAAAAATATAAGGCCCCAGCTGACAAGATCATCTCTATAGATGATCTAAAAACCAAATTCACTTCAAGGGATGATGTCAGTGTTGAAGAGTCATACCTTCCTGATGAGAAGATGCCATCTGATGGTTACTGGTGGCCACAAAGGGGTGCTCCTCTAGCGACTGGTGAAGATTCTCCACTTGCAAAATATGATGCTTACGTGAAATCAGTATCAGGTAAAAACCCAAATAGTGTTGAATGGGAACTAAGAAGACATGCCGGGGATGTTTACTGGACCGGACATTGTAACGGTTGGGTTTCTGCAACAATTTTATATGGCTATGAGGATGTGGATTTAAATGATGAGAGAAACTCAAACATCATAACTTCTTCAGACATACAAGGCCTTAGAAGTGCAACAAGTTATTGTACAAGAAATGCTTTCTACGGCAGAAGAAACTATGGAAGACCTTGGGATGATGTGAACGACATCCACCCACACAGCTTTCACAGACTTCTAAAATACTATATCGATCAATTAGGCAAACCTATGGCCTATGATTACAACAATGGCCCAGTAGTCGATAATCATATCATCTCTGGATACAGATTTACTTATGAGCCAACAGATACTCCAAATAAGTTTTTAGTTAAGGCAGAGCTTAGATCCCACGGATATTCAGTAGATGAACTTGTACATGAAAAAAGAGTCGCACCAACTTACACAAGAGAATACTGGTATTACTTGTGGGTAAGTGAACGTGGAACACCGTACAAAGGTGAATGGGTAAACGAGAACCATCACCCTGACTTTATGTGGGTACCCCTTAGAGAAGCACGCTGTGGAGGTGAAAATCCAAGAATGCATCATGAGTGGGTAAATTACATGCTTAGAAAACTACCACAAATATAGGTTTGGCATGATTAACATAGCAATAATAATAGGTAGCACACGCCCCAACAGAGTTGGGGCAAGTGTGGCAGACTGGGTGTACGAGCAGGCAAGAAAAAGAGATTCGGGCAAATATGAATTAATTGATCTCATTGACTACGAGCTTCCCCTCTTGGATGAACCTCACCCTCCATCGATGGGCAAATATACTAAAGATCACACGAAACGGTGGTCAGAAAAGATTAAGTTTTTCGATGGATTTATATTTGTAAGCCCTGAATACAACCACTCTACATCCGGGGCCTTAAAAAACGCCCTAGATTTTCTATATAGCGAATGGAACAATAAAGCAGCAGGCATTGTAGCGTATGGTGGTGTTGGTGGAATTAGGGCCGTGGAACAATTAAGACTAATTACAGCTGAGTTACAAATGGCCACCATTAGAAATCAGATGGCCTTTACACTTAGAGAGGACTTTGAGGACTACTCAAAGTTTAACCCTCGTGAGCATCATAAAAAGGTTGCCACCCAGTTCCTTGATCAACTAGAGGCATGGACTAGAACAATGCGCTCTATGCGTGGTGAAGGCTCTTCTTAAGGACACCAGCAGTATCTTTAAGAAGAAGCATTTTACGAACAGTATGAAACGCAATAACCATTTTCAGCTTAAAAGAGTTTCTAAAGCTCACATACAAAAGGTCATATACAAGTTTTTCACTCGTTGTAACATCGTAAACACAAACGATTTGTGCAAGTCCAGTAATCCCAGGCTTAACAAAGTGTCTGCGTTCATAATTCAAAAGTTCTTTTTCATATACACTGGTAAACTCAGGTCTTTCAGGTCGTGGCCCTATGAAAGACATATCACCTTTTAAAACATTTATAAGCTGTGGCAATTCATCAAGATGTGACTTTCTTAAAAATGAACCAAGCTTAGTAATTCTGGGATCACCGTCCCAACTAAGAGTATGGCCAGTTTCCTTCTCAGCATTCTCAATCATTGTTCTAAATTTAATGATTTTAAATTTCTTTCCATTTTTACCAACACGTACTTGTTGGAAAAATAACTTTCCTGGCATAGTGAGTTTGGAAGCTACAGCGATGACCAAGAAAACCGGCAAGAGTAAAAGTATTATTCCAAAAGCTATACTTCTCTCAATAGTCTCGTAAAAATACTTTGAAACTGTAAATTTCTTTCGTGGTTTAACATTTTTAAAAACGTGTTTTAACCCTGGATCGGCCCAAACACTATCTATGCTTGAGTTTTTAAAACCAAAATCATCAATTAAAAATGCACTATTCATAATCACTCCGTTATTGAATATATATATTTATATCCAGACCAAAGCGTTTTGTAATGGATTAAGGAATACTTAGACAGATCTTCACAATGCCTTATTTTCAGTAACTTACCAGAGTTTTCAACATTTTGTCTAACTCATTTTCAAGGGCTGAAACCATGCCCTCAGAACCAATTTTGTAATCTTTGATGGGAAAAAGTTCTTTGCGTTCTAATTTTTTTAGCCATACTTTTGCGTTTCGCTCTTTAAGGCCTGGCGCTTTTCTTGAATTTAAATAATGATTGATTAACTTGAGTTTATTGAAAATTTCAACCCCTTTACTGGCCTGAACAAAGCGTCTTGTAACGGCAACTTCTCCAGTTTTTGTTGGATAAAAGAAAGCTATGTCAGCTTCTCTACCGTCTAAATCAAAACCAGGATAGTTATGAATAGCAGAAGCATGCCATTCAAAATAAAAGTCAACACCACTCTTCTCAAGCCTATACATCATAGGCCCAAAACAAAATTCTAGGTTTGCTTGAGGCTCAGCACAGATATTGTAGACACCAAATTCCTGTTTGAGGGATTTCAGTCTATTGATATGTACTTTGTTCGGAATGTCCGCGTAAAGACCAAAGTCCCAGAGTTTATAAAGGTCTTGCCCTTTACCCCAGTCATAAAGGTTTCCAAAGCCTCCAAGCTTAAGAGAGGGAAAAATCTTTTTATACTCAGCAATCTTTAATGCATCTTCTTTGACTGCATTTCTATAGCCTGTGGCCTCATCGCTGTATAGGTATATGAAGTCTTTTGCTTTGTGTTTACTTTTAAATTTCTCTAACTCATTTTTGAGGTTTGAATAGAAACCTTCCTTTGATTGTCCGGCGTTTCTTAAATTGTCATTTAAAAATTTACGAGGAAAACTTCCATCATAAAAGAACACTTTATCCAGCTTCGTGTTTGCAAGGAAATCATTTGCGTTTTGATCCATCAAAGTAAATTTTGATTTAGCTTTATTGTAATTTATCCCAAGCGAAGGAATGTCAGTGAAGGCCACAAGCCCCGCCTGCTCTAACTTCATTTTTGCTTGCTGATGATATGCTAGGTTTAGCTGCTCAGTCTCAGCAGAAGAGAAATAGGTCTTAGGAAAAGGAGATAGGCCTATGACACCTGCTTTAATTTTTGTTTTGGGATAATTCTTCTTCAGAACAACTAATTCTACAGGCAGTTGTTGTTCACTTTCACCTTGTTTAATACTAACTGTGCCCTTATATAACCCAGGAGTGAAGTCAGCACCTTTTACTCTTACATTTAAATATCTTGTTTTATGTCCATTTAAATCCACTACCCCGTCTTTAACTAGAGACAGGGTATCCGCCATCAATTGATAAGTTTCATGGTTTAGATCGATAGACTTGTACCTATAAATGTATTTAGAAACTTCTAAGGCCTCAGACTTTATTTTAGCCTTCCTAGAGGTAAAGTCACTAATCTTAATCGCTACACTCTCAGAGCTTGAAGAACTAACACACAAATCAAAACCAATATTTCCATTTGGTGCACTAACTAATTTAGCGCTCTTGCGGCCATCACATTTTTTACCAGACAATAATGGACCAGGGCTATTATGAAAGGATGCTCCGAGTGCCTTAATCTTTTCCTCAGAAACACCAACCTTTCTGTACTTCTGATTAAATCCTTCGCGTCCGAGTTCATGCATACTGGTTAAAAACTTGCTGGCCGCTTTCTTATTTTTCACAGGCCATATAACGAGATAATTAAGGCTCACCCCAGTGGGATCCCCCTCAAAGGTGAAATCGACATAACTCTTTTTAACAGTGAACGTTCCCTCTACTGGCCTGAACACTTTTGAGAAGTAGTAGTCATACGGATGCTCTCCTTTTCTTGGCTCACCCATCAACGAGAGATAATCATCTAAAAAATCGGACATCCCGCTTCTGGCTTCTTTTCGCTCAGGTGATCCATTAATTGATAGCATTCTATTCTTCCAGAATGGAACATCCCAATACCCAAGCTCATCCCAAACAAGCCTATAGTTATACTCCCCTGGTGGTAGCGTCACTCTAAACTGTGCTTTGTTTACACCAATTGTTTCAGAGAGCCACTTGGGAGCGATGGCAGCATCGTTGACTCTCCATAAGTCAATTGAGGTAAACCCATGAGGATTACCACTCCCATATTTGGTGTCAGAACTTATGGGTTTAAAAACATCAGGAATTTCAGAGTCAAATTTCTTACCAAACACAAATGCCCTAAGCCCACCGAATGTCTTGAGCTTTGGAGGATTAGATAGCTTGACGTTAGTTAGTTTAAACTTACCCTCTGCGCTGGACCCTTGTTCAGGATCAATATAAACAAAGGCCTTCTTAAGGGAGTTGTAATCAATGCCCCGTTTATGTCTAACCGAGCCCCTTTCTCCAACAAATCTTTTGAGATTAAAAATAAGCTCATTCTCACCAGGGACTAATGTGGTCTTAAAATTGAGCTTACTCCAATAGTCTTTGCTGTTTTTGTCTTCAAAGACCAGATACAACATCTTTTTTTGTTTAGATGGGTTGATAACCTTAAAGCTTAACCTTGCGTGTTTTTTTAGCTGAGACTTTAGATTCTTGGTTATAGAGAAGTTCTTATATTCGCCTTCACTAAAAGAAATAGGCCCCGACATTAAATCGGAGCCATAAGCGCTATATAGAGAAAAGTTAAAAAAGCTAAATATTAGCAAGAACATCTTTGAAGACCTTTGGAAACTCATTCGATTCTATAAAGTTGTTGTGATTTCCATTAACATAATAAGTATCTATATTGCCTTTGACAACTTCCCCCCAACCCATCTGAGCTTCCTTATAGCAGCCATCATCGGTCAGTGGAACCCTCATCAGAGCAATATCCCCATAAAACTCTTTAACTTTATAATTCCAAAGTGATTCATAGTTATTAACTTCCACATTAAAGTGCCTTATATTATGCGGTATAGGCAATCCTAGAGTGTTTAAAAATAAACTTTGCACTTTGACCTTTACCTTTTTTAGACGCCATTGAATGCCAAACTTGTACTCCTGCCAACGGCTTCGCTTTGAAACCTTGATGTTTTTGAGTTTCAGTCCAGGCCCAAAGGTATCAAACATAATGATAGGTTCTAATTCTTCCCCTTGCTCAAGAAGTAATCTTCCAACTTCGTAGGCGACCAACCCGCCCATTGAACCTCCGGCCAAAATATAAGGACCTTTGGGTTGAACAAGGCGAATCTCATCAAGATATCTTTGTGCCATTTCCGGTATCCCTTTAACTATTGACGACTTTCCATCAACCCCAAATGCTTGCACTCCAAAAAGAGGATGATCTCCACACAAAGGCCCTACCTTCATATAATTGAGAACATTGCCACCAACGCTATGAAAAATAAATATAGGAGTCTCATCTCCCGTAGGCTTAATAGGCACAATTGAAGAACAAATTTCAGGCACAAATAATTGTTGTCCTGTTGGCCGTTCATCTATTGGGCCTTCCAAAACCTCACTATCAGGGAGAGCCACTTTAATCAGCTCCCCTAAGGTAGGATTCGTAATAAGAGTAGAAAGAGGTAAATCTATATTAAGTTGTGTTTCCAACTCTCTAAATAGATCCACAGCTAAAAGTGAGTGCCCACCAACATCAAAGAAGTGATCTTCTTCGCTGCAACTTGTAACTCCTATTGTGTCCATCCATATTCGTTTAAATGTCTCTACAGAGGAGCTATCCTGTTTCTTTTTAGCTGGCACCCTTTTTGGTGCAGGAGTTTGGGTTTGTCTGGATGCCTTTTTAGAAACTGGCATCGGCAGAGCCTTACGATCGATTTTTTCGTTAAGTGTCTTAGGCATCTTATCCATAACGATAAATACAGCTGGCACCATATAGTTAGGAAGTTTTTGAGAGATTTGCTCTTGCAGATCAAATTGATTATGTAGCCCTTCATCTTGAACAGTAATGTAAGCAACCAATCTTGATTCACCTGTGTGATCTGGCCTAATCAAAACTACTGACTCATTAACATTTTCCTGTTCTGCAATTACGGACTCAATCTCTCCAAGTTCAATCCTAAAGCCTCTAAGCTTCACCTGGTTATCAGATCTGCCTAAACACTCCAACTCCCCATTTGGCAGGATTCGTGCGACATCCCCCGTTTGATACATCAACCCTTCACCTTTAACTGTGTCAGGTACAAATTTTTCACAAGTAAGTTCTGGTCTTTTAAAATACCCAGTGGCCAGCCCTTTTCCTGCAATGTAAAGATGTCCTTCCACTCCTAATGGCAGGAGTTTCTTATCATCGTCTAAAATATATACTTGTGTGTTATCTATAGGTTTTCCGATCGAGACAACCTCATCACTTAATGAAACCTTCTTACAAGTAGACCATACAGTTGTTTCCGTAGGGCCATACATATTCCATACTTCTCCTACAAGTGCGCACAATTTTCTAGCAAGATCCTTAGGAAATGCTTCCCCACCACAAAGGGCCTTAAAGTGACTTTCGCCTGCCCAATTTTTAGCAATCATAAGTCGCCATGTAGACGGTGTTGCTTGCATGATGGTGACATTATGCTCTTTAATTAGTTTTACTAATTCCTTGCCATCCATAGTTGCTTCTTTACTGGCCACAATAAGTTGGCCACCACTAATTAGAGGCAAATAAAGCTCTAGCACAGCAATATCAAAGCTAAGAGTTGTTACTGCGAGTAATGTGTCGCTGTCTTTCATTCCAGGAGACTTTCTCATAGAAAGAAGAAAGTTATTAACAGAGCTTCGAGCGACCTCAACACCCTTTGGTTTGCCTGTTGAGCCGGAGGTGTAAATTACATATGCTGCAAGCTCAGGATCCACTTTAGGCCTAAATTCAAGCTTCTTTGAATAATCAATACTTGAAAGTAATTTAACTTGGACATTGTCCAAACTAAATAGCTCTGTATAGCTATCACTAACTAGGAGCCTTCTCGCCCCTGAGTCTTTTATCATGTACTCAAGTCTATCTCGCGGAAATGAAGGATCTAGTGGAACATAAGTACATCCGGCCTTTAAAATACCCAACAAGGCCACCATCATCATTGCACTTCTATCACAGGTGAGGCCTATCAAATCACCTGTCTGTACGCCATCTTCTAGTAACTCTGCAGCAAGAGCATCACTCATGCTCTTGAGTTCCTGATAGCTAAGTTCGCGCTCACCACCAACAACAGCAATCTTATTTGGATATTTTAGAGATACCTCATCTATAAGATTTACGAAGTGACAGCTCTCTTGGTCAAAAACATCAGTGTTATTGATTTTGCTAACTTTCTCCATAACAGAGGGTGAGTTAAATTCTTTCCAATTTTTTTCATCTGAATCAACTGAAAACTCTAAGAGATCTACAAGGTAATTATAGAATTGTTCAATCGACTCTTTTTTAAACAGATCTTCTCTGAAGTAGATTCCACCTTCAAGCTTACTCTTGGAAGACTTCACCCACATATTTAAGTCTGTACTAGAATGTGGACTAGATACATTTATCTGAGAATATTCACTACCATTAAAGATCGCCTTTCTATTGCTTACGTCCTGAAAGGAGAAAAAGGCCTGATACACAGCTGTTCGTCCGGGATTATCTTTAAGTTTAAGTGCTCTGACAACCTCGCTAAAGGGTACGTCTTGATGTGATATGGCCAGTGCGACTTCAGATTTGGCCAACTCAAAACTCTCTCTAGGAGTTTGTGTTCTTGACGTCCTAATAGCTGATGCGTTTACAAAATAACCTATAGTATTTAAAAGCTTAGAACTATTGCGTCCTCTAACTGGGATGCCAACAACAACCTCATCCATTCTAGAGTAATCCATTAGTGCCTGGTTAAAACATCCCATAAACACGCTAAAAAGTGATACTCCCCGAGTTTCACAATAATTGGCGAGCTTCTCTCTCAAGGGCTTCGATATTTCGAAACATACCTCGCCGGCAACAGGATTAATTTTTTCAGGCCTTGGATAATCAGTAGGTAGGTTCAATACAGGCAGTGGTGCACTTAGCTTATCCTTTAATATACCCAAGTCACTTTCAAAGCGTCCTTCATTTAAGTAGTCTTTTTGCCAAGCACAGAAGTCTAGATAATCAAGTTCTTCCGACTCAAGCTCCATACCTCTATAGGCCAAATCCAGATCCCTAAAGAAAATATCAAATGACCAACCATCAAATATTATGTGGTGAAACATTGTAAAAAGAACCTTCCCATCACTTGCGCAATCAAAAAGAGTGGCCTTAACCAATGGAGCCACAGAGAGATCAAAAGGCTCTTTTGCCATCTCTTTTAAAATTGAAGGCAGTTCACTGAAAGACGTTGTAATTGTTTCTAGGTTAAACCCATTTCTCACCTCTTCCATGCTAACGACTTTCTGAACTCCATTTTTAAGAAACTTTGTTCTAAGACTTAAGTGCTTCTCAAATATTGAGAGAAAGGCTTTCTCTAATTGTTTGTGATCTGTATCGGTGGAAATCTTGATAGCACTAGGTAGATGATAAACATTAGTTCCTGGATTTGTTTGTTCCCAAAACCATGTTTGTTTTTGAGAGCTCGCTAGAGAGTGGGTGTCCAAGTTTAGTTTTTGAATTTTGTGATTCTCGCTTGTCTCGCCAGAGTTCTGCTCCAAAAGCTTAGCAAACTCAATCAACACTGGGTTTTGAATTAAGTCCTTTAACGTAACCTTTATTCCAAATTTTTCGAATGCTTCATGACATACATCTACCCCTAATAAAGAGTGTCCACCAATCGTGAAAAAATCCGCACTCTCAGGAATCCCCTCAACTTCGAGGGCCTCTTCCCATAATTGACGGGCACTTGTGACCCATTGAGCACTAACATCTATTTTCTTAGCAGGTGTACTTGTTTGCTTTGATTCAGGAACAACCCTCTCCTCTAGGCTCACATCACCTAAAGATCGATCACAATCTTCATTAAATCTATCCAAAAGCGTCTCAAATTGAGCAAGCCAGCCTCTAATTGTTTCTTCTTTAAATAAAGCATTATTGTATTGGCACTCAAGTACACATTTATTTCCAAGAGTTGTCGCATTGATAAAGATTTCGAAGTTTTCAAAATGCCTTGGGTTTGATTCATAATGAGCATCTAACTCCTTAAATTCCATCCCTTGGCCTTCATATTGTTGGTCGACATTGAAGATAATGTTAACAAGTGGGATTCGAGAAGGATCCCTTGCAAGCTTTAATGATTGAAGAATTTGAGCATAAGTCACGTCTTGGTGATCAAAAGCATCCAGCATTTTATTTTTGGTATGCTCTAGTAGCTCTGAGAAGGTTTTATCAGATCCAACATCTAGCCTTATAGGTAGTAAATGAACCAAATGTCCTACAAGGTTTTCTTCATTGTAAAATGACTGTCCTGCACTACTAATCCCTAAGACAATGTCGCTTTGTTGGGACAAATCTCGAACTAAAACGGCAAAGTTTGATAACAGGTATTGATAAAAGCTCTTTCTCTGTTTGGAGGCGTTTGTTTTTGCACTCTCTACAGTAGAGCTCTTTAATTCAAAATCAATACGCCTAGACTCGTAGGTTCTAAAGCCTGGTCTCTCAAAGTCTAGTGGTAAATCAATTGGCCTAGGAATCTCTTTGAATTCATCCAACCAATATTTGTGTACAGGTTGTTTTTGATAGTTCAGTGCATGTTCAAAAAACCTAGGCACTTCATCATCAAGATGCGCATCAAGACCTGACTTAATTCTTTCATACAGTCGACTTATGTCTGAGACTATTAAGGCCATAGACCAACCATCACAGATAAGGTGATGACCAGTTAGAAAGAGGATGTGTTCATTTTCTTTTAATTTTAAAAGCTCAAAGACAAAGACAGGGCCAGAATGCAGGTCGAAACGGTACTGTGTCGATTGAGCAATCTTTTTATTTATTAAGGCCTTTTGCTCTGCTTGAGAGTAATTTGTATAATCTGTAATCGGCAGGGGCCTTGGATGATGAACTCCTACCATAAAGTCTTTACCTCTATTAGAGAAGCTCGCCCTCAAGGCATCCCTTCTAGCGATTGTCTCGTTAATCGCCTTCTCAAGAGTACCAACTTCAAGCTCTCCTTTTAAAACTATACGGATAGACTCGTTGTAGCACAAGTTGGCATCAGGATCGATTTCGATTGAACTCCATATTTCTTTTTGAGATTCAGTCGTTGGTACGGAAGCGAATAGCTCTCCATCTCTGAAGGGGTTAAAAGCGACTTCTATTTGTTTACCTGTAGTATTCATCTCATTCCTTATTGAAGCTGATAGTATTGACCCTGTTTCTCTGGATGTGGAATAAACCAACCAGGATTTCCGTTTTTATCCTTGCCAAGCTTTGCACCCAACACAGGTGGACTTAAACAATTCATCTGGTCTGTTTTCAACTCTCTTCCATTAGACGGCATCACCCCACCAACTTGTAACTCTGTGACAACTTGTTTGATGACATCTTTTACAAAATCTAGCTCAGTCTGTGTGTGTGCAAGATTAATGAACCACGGAAAGCCATCATATTGGTGCACACCATGCATTCTTAAATTAGCGAAAAATAGGTCTGAGTGGATATAATCACCATCAATCCATTTAGGCTTAACTAGGGACCCAAAGTTAGCAAAGCGAAGATTAGACCCCACCACTTCACAATAAGAGTTAATATCATCAACCCACTGTTGTGTTTTGTGATTGAGGTCTGACAGGCCGTGAGTGCTTTCTCTCTTTATGATTTCTAAGGCCTTCTTGGCAGCTGCCAAAGCTAGGGGGTGCCTTACAAATGTTCCTGCGAAATATGTAACTCCTACTGTTGGGATAGAATCATCACCAAATTCCCAATGCCCACCGTCTAGAGCGTCCATGTACTTGCTTTTCCCGGAAAGCACACCTATTGGCATTCCGCCCCCTACGATCTTTCCATAAGTACATAAATCTGCTCCGACATCAAAGTGTGCTTGCGCTCCACCAGGGTGAATTCTAAAACCAGTTATAACCTCATCAAAGATCAAGCAAACGTCGTGTTGTTCAGTTAATGTTCTCAGTTTTTGTAGAAACTCTTTGGGATGAAAATCACAGCGCCTGCTTTGAACAGGTTCAACTAAAACAGCAGCAAGCTCACCTTGCTCACATAATGATTTTATCTTCTCAAAAGACTCATCAGTTCCATAATCTAGAACGACCATCTCTTTAACTGAGCTGGAGTGTACTCCGGGTGCTGCAGGCAGGGATTTACCACTAGAACTTGCCCTAACGATAACTTCATCATTTATTCCATGATAAGAACCACTAAAGCATACGATGGTCTCCCTTCCACTGACTGTTCGGGCCACACGCATAGCACCTAGTACGGCCTCAGATCCAGTATTACAAAAAGCACTTCTTTCATTTCCTGTAAGTTCACTTATCAGACTTGCGACTTCTGACACCAGTGGGCTTTGAGGGCCAATTTCCATTCCAATATCAATTTGTCTTTTTATTGCTTCATTAATCTCTCTATTATTATTTCCAAAGAAGTTAGATCCAAATCCACAGAGCATATCCACATATTCATTTCCATCGAGATCAATTAGCTTCTGCCCAACGGATGATTTAGTTACAATTGGATAGACCATTTCTTTAGATTCAGGTTTAAAACCTGTAACAACCCGAGGATCAGAGTGAATCTTACGACTCTCCTGTGTGAAGGCCTTGGATCTCGAAGTCTTCGCATTGTATTTGGTTATAAATGTTTTTATAAACTCTATTGATTTTTCATCAAGAGTGCTTTTATTTGAGCTAATTTTGGCCATTGCGCCAAAGTTCTTTTTCTCCTTGGGACTCTCGTCTTGGACAGGCCTTGAAGGGGGTACTTGTTTAGCTTGCGCAGGCTGAGGGTTGTTTTGAGCCTTGCTGCCTAGAACCTCAAGTTGTAGCTTCATGATTTGCAATTGTTCTTTAACTAATGCATCAACACTTGAATCAGAAATTTGCACTTTAGAGGTTGAAACACATTCAGTATTTAAAAGATTAGTTTCGACAGTATCTGCAGGGACAGAGTCTTCTTCCATGCTCACAAAGTCTGCTAAAAACTCTGTGAGTTTTTGGACGTCATCATGCTGCTCAGTAAGTTGTCTAAAGCTAATTTCCTGCTTAAACTCTTTTTTTAACTTCAAAGCAATTTGGGTCAGAAACAGTGAGTCCATTCCCATTTCAAAAAAACTAGTTTCATCAGAAAAGTCAGCAATCTCTATGCCTGAAGCTGATTCAATCACCTCTACAATTCTATCCCTTAACTTTGTCTTTGCTGATTGCATTTTCTCACCTCTATCTAATGTATTGTTCTCTTTATTTATTGGTGTCGTTTCGTTTGCCTCTAACCAGTATTCTTTACCTCCAAATTCGTAAGTCACAGTGGAGGTTATCTTTGGCGTACGTCCTTCAAACAAAAGCTCTTTATGAAAATCGATACCCTCCTGCCACAATTTTCCAAGACAGGCTAGAAAAGCGCGGAGTTCATTGGCAGTATCTTGTGACGATAGAGAGAAAAAGCTTGCTTTTACTTTTTTATGAACGGCCTCACTCATCCCAAGTTGACGTAGAGTGGTTCTAGGTCCTATTTCTAAAAAAATGTTACTCTCATTAATTTGCTTTCCAATTGCCGGAGCAAACATAACAGGCCTTGCAACATGCTCTGCCCAATAGCCAGGTTCACAGAAATGGCCTACTTCTAAATCACCTGTAACAGTAGAGATCATTGGAAGACTCGGAGGATTAAATTTAAACTTGGTGAGAAATGATTTAAATTCATCAACCATGGGACTCATCATCTTTGAATGAAAAGCATGTGAAGTGTGCAATAGCTTAGTGCTCACACCATCCGCCGATAGTTCCTTTTCTAGTTTTTTAATATCTGCTGTTGGCCCAGCAACTACTGTAGATTGTCTTGCATTAACGGCCGCAACTTGAATACTCTCTGGCAGTATGGCATCTATACCCTCTTTAGGTAGAGCGACACTCATCATGCTGCCAGGCTCAATACCTGACATAAGCTCACTTCTTTTAGCCACGATTTCTATAGCTTGCTCTATTGAGAGAACTCCGTTGAAGACACAAGCACATAACTCTCCTATGCTATGGCCAATGTAACCAGAGGCCTTTATTCCAAATCTTTGCACTAGACGCCCAAGACAGTATTCAAATATTAAAATTGCAGGCTGTGTATAAAAGGTATTATTTAATGCATCCTCTTCCCTTGCATCCCCCAACATGACGGCCTTCAAATCTTTAGACATAAATTGAGAAGCGACTTCACAACAATACTCAAAGTCACTCCTAAAGCTTGGAAATGCCTCCATCAGCTCCTTGCCCATACCCACATATTGTGAGCCCTGGCCTGGAAACATAAAAACGACCTGCTTGTCTGCTTTCTTGGTAATTGGTGACCACGCTGATCCGCTTGCCCGAGTGGTCCTAAAACCAAACTCTTCCCTTTTGCACAAGGTATAAGATGTATCGACATGATTAGTTTTTTTAAGAGTCTGATCCAATTTGGATTGCATACTTTTCAAGGCCTGTTCTGTTTTGGCACTAAGAAAAAATAGCTCCTCACGCCTTTTAGTTGGTTCTAGTTCTTTTGTTATTGGCCCTTGAATAAGTACATGGGCATTGGTGCCACCGACACCAAAAGAAGAAACCCCTATGAGCTTGCCTTCTTTTATGGAGGTATTTTTCTGAACCGGTGTAAACCATGATTTTTCGAAATCAATATTAGGATTTGTACCTTGCATACCAATGGAAGCAGGAACGAGCTTGTGTTTAAAAATCAGGCAGGCCTTAATTACACCAGCGACGCCTGCAGCAGCAGTCATATGTCCAACATTGGACTTGATACTGCCTAGAAGGCATTTATGCGATGGAGCTGCTCCTAATGATTCAAATGCACGAGATAAAGCGGCAACCTCTATTGGATCACCAACAGGTGTAGCTGTCCCATGACCTTCAATATAAGCAACATCTTCTGGACTAAGATTAGCATCGTCAAAGGCCATAAGAATTGCATCAGTCTGACCTTGAATACTTGGTGCTGTGAAGCTCATTTTATCATTGCCGTCGTTATTTATACCAACACCTTTAATGATGCCCAAAATTTCTTGCCCTCTCTCAATTGCAAGCTCTTTTGGCATAAGTGTTACGACACCAGCACCATTAGTGAAGACAGTACCAGTTGCATTGGAGGAATATGGCCTACAGCTACCATCAGAAGAATAAATAGCTCCTTCTTGATGCATGTAACCAGTTTTTAGCTGCCCATCAATCGATATACCTCCAGCAAGGGCCATATCACATTGTCCATTTCTAATTGCCTGAACCGCTTGAGCGATAGCAACCAAAGAGGTAGAACAACCGGTATGAATGCTTACTGCAGGTCCTTTTAGATTTAATTTATAGGCAATCCTTGTTGCAATATAGTCCTTTTCATTGGCAAGCATGACGTTGAATTCACCAAACTCTTCGATTTTATCTTTATGATAGGCCAGGTTATTTTGGTAAGTATTGTTTGCACAACCAGCAAAGATACCAATGACTTCTTCGCATTTATTCGGATTAATACCGGCCAACTCCAACGCTTCCCAATTAAGCTCTAAAAATTTGCGCTGTTGTGGGTCCATCAACTCGGCCTCACGTGGCGTCATACCAAAGAATGCAGCATCAAAGCGTTTACAGTCCTTATATTCACCAGTGGCCAAGACATAGTTTTTATTTTTAACTAAATTTCTATCAATACTAGGGTGTAATTTATCAGCAGAGAATTTCTCTATGCCCTCTTTGTTAGAAGATAGCATCTCCCATAATTCATCAATGCTATTTGCACCGGGAAAGCGACCAGTCATGGACACAATAGCTATGTCTGTACCACCTTGTTGTTTGATGGTTCTTGAGTTTTTTGATTTCTTAGGTTTTATGAGGCAGGCCTGCTGGCGGACTGTCGCCGCCTCAAAAAGTTCAACTGCACTAATATTAGGTCTGAGCGTTTTGAGTTTTTCAACTAGATCCATAGCAAGAAGCGATGTCCCACCCAAATCAAAGAATTTATCATTAACACCAACTTCATCTATCGATAAAAGCCCCTTCCATATCTCTGCAATTTCTTTTTCAAGTGAATTCTTCGGGGCTTCGTATTCACTGGCGAGATCTCCTCTTTCAATTTTTGGCATAGGAAGTTCTTCACGATTTAGTTTACCTGAGGGAGTTAGTGGGAAAGAATCAACTGCCACCACAAATTTTGGCAACATGTATTCTGGAAGAGATTCTCTTAAGTGTTCTTTAAGTACTTTTTCGCAATGCTCTCCACAAACATAAA
>JAGSHJ010000518.1 GCA_023954595.1 Bacteriovoracaceae bacterium
CAAGGTCTGCAAGCTTTGGAGTAACCCAAACATCAAGAAGGAATGGGGTGCACACTGGAATCGTAATTAGTGGGAAAAAGAATATGATCAATTGATGGTGAGCACGGTCTTTTAGGAGTCTAATAAAGTTGTAGGCCAGGCCTGCAAACAGTGCTGCAGTCATACCCATGGCAAAATGAAGAAGGCTCGTATTAGGATCAAAGCTCTTCATAAGGGCCGCTCCACCAAAACCCGCCAAAATGAATGGCCATTGTTTTGGATTAGGGGACTCCTTAACTAAGAATACACTTAAAATCACTGTAAAGACTGGAGCAAGGTAGAGTACTGTTACTGCTGTGGCCAATGGCATGACCTGGATTGTATAAAAGTACAAGCTCAACGCTATCGCTCCACATAGTCCTCTTAAAAACAACAGTGGAAAATGCTCGTTTATAATCTTTATTTTTTGGTGCTGAATAACGGCAAAAGACATTACTAACGTCACTACCGAGCGAAAAAAGACAATCTCTATTGCTGGAATATGTGAATAGTATTTAACTAATGCGTTGATAATGCTAAAAAAAAAGCTAGCAATAAGAATATGTTTTACACCTGTGGAGAGCATGTTCCGGAGTATTACACAAACGGGAGTCTTGGTCTATGACGACGATAAAAAAAATAAAAAACTTAGAGTACTTAGATAATCTTCAAAACTCAAAAACCGCAGTTGTTCTGTTTCACGGCTATGGTGCTAGCATGCAGGATCTGTATGGACTTTCAGACTATGTCGGTGGTGAAGTTGATTGGTATTTTCCAAATGGCCCAATCGCTGTTGCTCTAGGCTATATGATGGAGGGCAGGGCCTGGTTTCCAATTGATATGAGAGAGCTTGAAATCGCGATGAGCTCCGGCACTCATAGAAGTTTTAAAGATAAACGAAGTGACGAGTTTGATAAGTCTCAAGAAATGGCACTAGAGTTTTTACAAGAGCTACGTCCCAAGTACGATAAACTAATAATTGGTGGTTTCTCGCAAGGTGCGATGCTTGCTTCCCATGTATTTTCAAAAGCGGATGTAGATGGCCTTGCATTGTTCTCAGGAACTTTGATTGATGAGCAGTCTTTAAGAGCTAAAATTGACAACGCCAAGTGTTCTACATTTTTCCAGGCACACGGAAAGCAAGATCCTGTGTTGAGCTTTGGACAGGCAAAAGATCTCTACAATGTTCTTGATGAGAAGAAATTAAAGGGGCATTTTGTTGAGTTTGATGGAGGACACGAAATTCCAGAATCAGCACTACAAGGATTTAAGAAGTATTTAGCAGAAATTAAGCAGCGATAGATTCACTTTGCATGAGGTCTTTTTCGATTTGTTCATCGAGAAAGGCCTTGGCCCCTACGGGATAGTCCACAAAATAAAAAGTGTGACTTAGGCCGTCTTTCATTTTCAAAACAAGTGTTCCAAATCGTTTCTCTTCTTTGGGTGCTACAATCTCTTCGATATCAAAAAATTCTATTCTTTTTCCTTTTCCTCTCATCATTCCAGATTTCAAATGATTTGAGTAAATAAGGATCACATGATTTTTATCATAATAAAAAAGCGAGCATACAAAAATGACAAGTGCTCCTGCAAGTCCTATGGCCAAGTCGCCAATCTCAACGTTAGAGCTAAACTTACTCATTAAGTAGCATTGCACACCAAATACGACCGTTATAAGCGGCAGTACACTCATTATATGTTCCATATGATTTTGACGTGACAATTTTGCTATAGCTCTATTCATAATATTCTTGTCGGCAATATTTTCCGCTGTCTTAATCTTTTTTCTCTCAATTATTTCTGTGGTTCTTAAACGCCGATCAGCCTTCTATGAGGAGGGCGTGATAATGGGCCTTAAGAAAATTGTATTTCTGGGATTTGTAATTGTAGGTGTTGGCGTGTGGTTTTTTAGTAAAGAGGATAACCAGTTCTCAGACTATCGCTATACTAG
>JAGSHJ010000072.1 GCA_023954595.1 Bacteriovoracaceae bacterium
AACAGTCCCCAAGCAGGAAGACCTGAACGGTGGTTGAGAAGTAGCTTCATCTGATCACTAACGAGTTCTGGAGCGCTGAATGCACCAAGAGAGTTTGTTAGAGGCTTACTAAGACTTGCAAGATCAAAGTAAATATCTCCATTTCCCTCAAACACTTGCGCACTAGACTTTTCCAACTCAAAGCTATTGAAGCTATGATCATTAAAGTCAATAACTCCCACGGCCAATGCGTCGGAGTTTTGATTTTTTAATGATTGGATGCAGTGTTTTTTTAAATTGTTCATTCTCAGCTATTGCAATAATCCAGTGTCTTCTTTGATACATTGCCGATTAGACGTTGGATCAAAGGCACCTTTTGGGTTTTAATCTCGCTTGCCTCTTTAGGGCAGTGTGCATACTTTGGAAATGCTTTGTGAAACTTATCTTCACTAAGTAGCTTCTTTCCAACAGCAGTTACTTGTTCTTTATTAAGTCTACCCTTTTTAAACTCATTCACAGCAATATCAAAAGCTGTAAAGTATGGGGTTACCTTATTAGATAATTTTTTATTGTTTTTCACAACATGAATATATATTTCAAGCACTCTGCCTTTGAAGTCTTTACTGATTTGAGTATAGACGTCTTGATCAATGCCTTCATCATCTCCTATAAGAATAAACTTATCTTTTGAACTCTCAATAATTCTTTTCACAGTGGCGTACTTGTAAGCAAAATCTGAATCATATGCAAAAGGTGTTTTTGTATAAACTTCTTTCGCTTTCAAATTATATTCATCCACAAGCTTTTCAATATTGAATTCAAACAGATTGAAGTTTTCACTTACAAAGAACAAATCACCCTTCATATCTTTTAGAAGAGTATCCATTCCACTAAAAACTTTATGAGTCAAAAAAGAGTGATAGAATCCACGAAAGCTCTCTCCACGAGTACGCTTAACAGTTTCATCCATGTCAGAAATAACTGAAGTTTTTGCAAAACTATTGGAAATAGATACGTAGATCAGGGCCACAAGTATCAAAATTTTCTTTAGCATAAACGCGCCTCTTAATTAAAAATTTTTGTAAAATTACATTTACAAGTTGAGGCTATTTTTACGTTAGTTGTTAAAGTTTTTCTACAATTTTAAGGTTGAGCAAAACGCCTTTTTTGTCTAACTAATAGACTTTAAAATGGCGTTTATGCTCCTGTTATCTCTAGAGTTTAGAGTTCTAATTTCTAATAGCTGCTTGAGCCGCTGATAGCCTTGCGATAGGAACTCTAAATGGTGAGCAACTAACGTAGTCAAGACCTACTCTATGGCAAAAATCAATTGAACTTGGATCTCCCCCATGCTCTCCACATATTCCACAATGAAGATTTGGGTTTGTTTGTTTTCCAACTTTAACTGCATGCTCCACTAAAAATCCCACACCTTTTTGATCAAGGCTAACGAATGGGTCTTTTTCAAAAATATTTCTGGACTGATATAGTGGAAGAAATTTACCTGAGTCATCTCTAGACAGCCCAAAGGTTGTCTGAGTTAAATCATTTGTTCCAAAGGAGAAAAACTCCGCACTCTTTGCCACTTCATCAGCAGTGATACATGCTCTTGGAAGTTCAAGCATTGTGCCTAGTTTATATTTTATTTCCTTATTCTTTTTAGCAAACGTGTCCTTGATTACTTCTTCGCTCTCCGCTTTTAGTATTTCAAGTTCTTTACTGTCAGCAATAAGAGGAATCATAATCTCTGGTAGCACCTCAATTCCGTCGGCTGCAACGTTTAATGCCGCCTCAATAATTGCCTGCACCTGCATCTTATAAATTTCAGGATAAGTAATACCTAGTCTACAACCTCTATGGCCTAGCATTGGGTTAAACTCATGAAGGTTTTCTTTTCTTTGCTCAACACTTTTAACGTCAACGCCTAAAGCGTTTGCAAGGTCTTCAATTTCACTGTCTTTATGAGGTAAGAACTCATGAAGAGGTGGATCAAGAAGTCTAATATTTACAGGTTTTCCTGCCATGGCCTTAAATATGCCTTCAAAGTCTTCTCTTTGATATGGAAGTAATTTATCCAATGCCTTTTGTCTTTCTTCTTTTGACTCGGAGAAGATCATCTCTCTTACCGCCAAAATTCTCTCTGGAGCAAAAAACATATGTTCAGTTCTACAAAGTCCAATACCTTCAGCACCAAATTCAACAGCTGTTTGAGCATCTTCTGGGTTGTCTGCGTTGGTACGAACCTTTAGAGTTCTTACTTCATCTGCCCACTTCATAAATGTTGCAAAGTCATCAGAGATTTCAGCTTCAATAGTTGGAACAACTCCTTCAAAGACTTCTCCACTTGATCCGTCGAAAGTAATGAAATCACCCTCTTTAAATTCTTTGCCCTTAACTCTTAAAATTTTATTTTTCTCAGAGATCTCAAGCGATGAACAACCGGCCACACATGGCTTGCCCATCCCTCTTGCAACAACAGCTGCGTGAGAAGTCATCCCGCCTCTTGCCGTTAATACACCTTGAGCGGCATGCATGCCTCCAATATCTTCTGGAGAAGTTTCCTGTCTCACTAGAATGACTTTTTTATCCGCACTAGTCCAAGCTACAGCTTCATCAGAATCAAAAACGATCTGACCAGAAGCGGCTCCTGGAGAAGCTGGAAGGCCTTGGGCCAAGAAAATCTTCTTAGCGTCAGGATCAAGTCTTGGATGTAGTAGATTATCTAGATCTTCTGGAGCAATTCTAAGAAGTGCTTCGTTAGTATCAATCAAACCTTCTTCTACTAGATCAACCGCAATTTTAAGTGCGGAGCGAATCGTTCTTTTTCCGTTTCTTGTTTGTAGGATATAGAGTTTTTGTTCTTCAATAGTGAACTCAATGTCCTGCATATCTTTGTAATGCTTTTCAAGCTTTTGATAAATGTCCACTAACTCGTCATATGCTTTTGGCATAACTTCATGAAGAGTTGGAAATGTTCTATTCGATTCGTTTTTACTCGTCTCATTAATAGGGCCTGGAGTTCTAATCCCTGCAACAACATCTTCACCTTGAGCGTTTAAAAGATACTCTCCAAAGAAGACCTTTTCTCCACTTGAAGGATCTCTTGTAAAACAAACACCAGTAGCACTTGTCTCACCTGTGTTTCCAAAAACCATGGATTGAATATTTACTGCAGTTCCCCAGTCATGAGAAAAGCCATTCATCTCTCTATACTTCATGGCACGAGCATTGTTCCAAGAGCCAAATACCGCTCCAACAGCGGCCCAAAGCTGATCCATTGGATTTTGAGGAAAGCTCTGTCCATACTCTTCATTCAAGACTTGCTTATAAACTTCAACCAACTCTTGAAGATCTTCCTCGTCCATCTCAACGTCTTCTTTGTATCCTCTTGCCTCTTTTAAATCTTCCATCTGGTGTTCTAGAATGGAAGTGTTAAGGCCTAGCACAACATTGGAAAACATTTGAATAAATCTTCTGTATGAGTCCCAAGCGAATCTAGCATTACCTGTTTTTTCGGCCATGCCAGCTACAGTCTCGTCATTCATACCTAAATTTAGAACAGTATCCATCATCCCTGGCATAGAGACTTTAGCCCCTGAACGAACAGAGAAAAGAAGTGGGTTTGATTTATCACCAAATTTTTTACCCGTTATACTCTCTACTTCTGAAAGTGCTTCTTTAACCTGAGTTTTTATCTGGTCTGATATTTGTTTATTATTTTTATAATAATCTAGGCAGGCCTCTGTAGTTACAGTGAAACCTGGAGGAACTGGTAATTTTAAATTACACATCTCTGCAAGGTTTGCTCCCTTGCCACCTAGTAGGTCCTTTTGATTTCGATTCCCATCCGTTTTTTCGGCACTAAAGCTATAAACCCATTTAGACATTTCAATGTTCCTTTAAGCTAATGATTTTCGAGGCTTAATGATATCAGGGGTTAAGATTATTTTACATTGGCGGTGCGGCATAATCTTAAAGTTTTCAATGTATGATGTGAATTAAGTAGATCTTAAGGAAGGGAGCACTGCGAAAGTGCTCCCTGTGATATTTTAGAATCCGAATTGGTCTCTTACATAAGTAGCAATTTTTGAGATTTCCACTCTTTCTTGCTTCATCGAGTCTCTGTCTCTAATTGTGACAGCATTGTCCTCTAGAGAGTCAAAGTCGATTGTAATACAAAGAGGAGTTCCGATCTCATCTTGTCTTCTATAACGCTTTCCGATTGATCCAGAAACGTCATATTCACACTTGTAGCTCTTTTGAAGCTCGCTCAAAATTGATTCCGCACGCTTTTCTAATTCAGGCTTTTTCATAAGAGGCATAACTGCAACTTTTACCGGTGCAATATGTGGTTTGAACTTTAATACTGTTCTTTCCTCTTTAGTGCCTTCATTTTCCAATCTATATGCATCACATAGAAGCGCCAAAAGGTGGCGATCACAACCAACACTGGTTTCAACTACATATGGAAGATATTTCTTGTTTCCATCTGCTTGATCAACATAGTTCAGGTTTTTACCTGAAAGCTCAGCGTGTTGTTTAAGATCGAAGTCAGTTCTTGAGTGGATACCCTCCATCTCGTCCCAACCGATTGGGAATTTATATTCAATATCTTCAGCAGCATCAGCGTAGTGAGCTAGCTCATCTGGACCATGTGGGTGAAAACGAAGGTTTTCTTTTCTAATACCGTTATCTAGGTGCCACTGGTAACGAGTCTCTTTCCACTCTTGCATGAATTTCTTCTGCTCACCTGGCTTTACAAAGTATTGCATCTCCATCTGTTCGAACTCTCTGGTTCTGAAGATGAAGTTACCTGGAGTAATCTCATTTCTGAAGGCCTTTCCAATTTGAGCGATCCCAAATGGAAGTTTCTTTCTCATTGTAGATTGAACGTTTAGAAAGTTTACAAAGATCCCCTGAGCAGTTTCAGGTCTTAGATATACTTCAGCACCAGATCCTTTAACAGGGCCCATGTGGGTTTCAAACATAAGATTAAATTCACGAGGCTCAGTAAAAGAGTCTTTTGCCTTACAGTTAGGACAAGGAGCATCAAGTTCAATTTTATCAGCTCTAAATCTTGCCTTACACTCCTTACAGTCAACTAGAGGGTCAGTGAAGTTATCAATGTGACCTGATGCTTCCCAAACTTTTGGAGACATAAGGATTGAGGCGTCTAATCCTTCAACGTCTGAACGGAAAGTCATAGCTTTCCACCAAGTATTCTTTACGTTGTTTTTAAGCTCAATACCCAGAGGGCCATAATCCCAACAAGAACCAAGACCACCATAGATCTCAGAACTTTGAAATATAAAACCTCTTCGCTTACACAAGCTTACTAGGTCGGCCATGTTCTCTAAGTTTTTCTCTTTTGTATCGCTCACTATGTCTCCAATTTTAAAAATTAATCGAGATGATTGTATCCATTATATAAATCGTAAATTTCATTATCAGACAAGCCTCTTGCCCAAATTCCTACCGAATCTATAAGTCCCAACATAGATAATCCTCCTTGATTAGGAGCATTACATAAGTAGAGTCTTGTGTAATCAACAGCAGCGGACGTACCGGCCAAATTTTGAACTTCTATTCCGTCTTTATAGATTCTAAAGTTCGCCCCACCCGCCTCAGAAACGATTGCAACATGAGTCCACACAGAAGTAGCTGGAGTAATTGAGAGGGTGAAGTTATTTGTGCCGTACTTTAACACTAAATTCCCACCACTATCTTGCCCAAGATAGAAGTTAGTTACTGTCGCAGATGCGTCTGTAAACTCCAGGTAGTTCCTTGTTCCACTTCCATCACTTCTCATCCAAAGTGCAAAGGTAGAGTCCCCTCCAGATGGTACAGTGTGGTTAAAAGTTAACATTTTAAGGGTTTGACCATTAAAAGGTATCCCACAGTCATTACCATTTCCCACTTGACCGACAACACTCGCTCCAGAGCTAAGGTCATAAGGCCCGGTGAGGTTTCTCACTCCAAAATAATCACTTGAATTAAATCCGGCCGTCTCCTCAAATCGATAAAACGCCAAAAGTTCATGTTCTAAATTTGGTCCATGCTCGTAATTTGCAAAATTGACCTTAGTTTCATCTCCGGTCAATGTTTGTATGGCATTACAAGCACTTATTAGTCCTAATGCTAAAAGGCTACATACTAAGTTCGTAAAGCTTTTTGTACTCACCATTCTTCTCCATGAGTTGAGTGTGTGTACCCTCTTCGACTTTTTTCGCCTCTTTCATTAGAATAATTGTGTCGTAATTTTGGATAGTTGAAAGCCTGTGAGCAACAGCAACAACTGTCTTCTCAGAAGAAACCTTATCTAATGCGGCCTGAACCGTTCTCTCACTCTCATTATCAAGTGCAGAAGTCGCCTCATCAAACAAGAGGATAGGACAATCTCTCAAAAAGGCGCGTGCAATGGTCAACCTCTGGCTCTGTCCACCTGATAGTCTTAGACCACGATCACCGATATGAGTATCAAGGCCATCTGGAAGATTTGGAATAAATTCACTGCAATAACTTACCTCTAGAGCTTTTTGAATCTGCTCGTCACTATATGCAACTCCAGCAGTCAGGTTCTCTAAAATTGAATCATTGAATAAAAAGATGTCCTGACTAACCAATGCAATCTGATCTCTCAAAGTATTGAGCTTGTAGTCTTTTATATTTTGGCCATCAACCAAGATTTGGCCTTGTTCAATATCATAGAGTCTTAAAAGAAGAGAAATCACTGTAGACTTACCAGAACCAGACAGTCCTACAAGTCCAACCTTCTCTCCCTTTTTGATTGTAAGGTTAAAGTCTCTAACAACTGCGCCTTTACCATAAGAGAAAGTTACGTCTCTAAATTCAATTTGCTCGTTAAAGTTTAACAGATCAACAGATCCAGTATTTACTTCTTCAGGCTCACCTAGAAGCTTAAAGATTCTATGTCCCGCACCACGCGCTTGATTTAGTTTTGTATTGGCCTTGGAGTAGCGCCTAACTGGATCCATAAACATGGCAAGTGCACCTATGAAAGAGATAAACTCTCCAACTGTCAGGGCGTCATCTTGAGCTCTAAAGTAGGCCGCAACAATAACAACACCAAAGGCGATTGCTGCTATTAGTTCAACTGAAGGGTGCGAGTGCTCCTCTGCAGAGTTACTTTTTCTTTTGTGTCCTAAAAAGTTATTTTGAGCTCTATTGAATCTTTTAACCATGTAACTTTGAAGGTTGAAGGCCTTAATAATTTTCTGACCTGTTAATCCCTCTGCTCCATGATGAGTCATCTCAGCATTGTCTTCTTGAGCTTTAGTTACATAGCGTCTGATCCTCTTTCCTGTGATGTTAAAGATCACAACAAAGAACGGAAGAACAACAAAGATAATTAGAGTGAGCTTCCAATCATGATACAAGGCCACACAAATTAGAAAGAACGCCGTAAGAGGCTCTCTAAAAATTGAGATTGCATGATTGAAGGCCTCTGCAAATACGGCCGTATCATTAATCATTACCGATAAAAGATTACCCTGCTTGGTTTTGGCATAATGGGCAGCACTTAAATGCTGGAACTTTGTATAAATATCTTGTCTGATGTCACAAGTCGCTTGATCGACTACCATCCTCAAACCAAAAAAATGAAAGTATCGTAGAGGGTAATTAATAATTGCTAGACCGATTAAGATTCCGGCCAACTGTAATGCATACTCAGTAGTCGCAGCAGGGTCGAAAACCCCATCAATGACATTTTTTACAAAATAGGCCTGATAGGCTTTAATTGCAGCTAAGGGAATGGAACATGCCGAGGCCCAAATCGCAATTTTCAAATAAGGTTTTAGGTATGGATACATTAGTTTTAGTAATTCAATCATTCCTGCATAATAGCGTTTTGCGCTAATAAAGAAAAGAATCGACGGGGACAAAACACCCAATAAAAGGCAAAAACATGGGAAATAAAGCAATATTCTTGGATCGTGATGGAACCATCATTATTGATAAACACTATCTGCATGACCCAGATCAGGTGGAATATTTCAATGATACCTTTGAGGCCATGAAACTTATGGATCAAAAGGGTTATCAGCTATTCATGGTGACTAATCAATCTGGAATAGGAAGGGGCATGTTTAAAGTCGAAGACATGCACAAAGTTCATGAAAAAATGATCAATGATTTAAATAAAGAAGGCGTAGTGATCAAAGATGTGGCCTTCTGTCCTCACTCCCCTGATGACAACTGCGAGTGCCGAAAACCTTCAGCTCAGATGATTAAAGAGCTTATGAGTAAACACAAAATTTCAGAAGGCTATATGATTGGTGATAAAGTTATTGATGCCCAAGCAGGTATTAATGCTGGAATTCAAGGAGTTCATCTGACTCAATCTAAGAGTGAGTATGAGAGTTATTCAACCCTTTTAGAATTTGCAAAAAGTCTTCCTTAAAAAATCATTGCGTAAGAGATAAAATTGCTTGGCTGCCACTGGAACTGGAAACACAAAAACCTAAAGGTGGCCTCGCAAGGACCTCTCTCAGCAATAGCAATGCTTTCCCAATCCTTATATGGAGTCTCTAAAACATTTTGGAGCAGAGATCTGAGTTCAGTCGCACTTTGACTCTCCATTTTAGAAATAGAATTCGCACACTCCGAGCAGCTAAATCCCCCGTTATTTGGTTCGAATCTCATTGATGGATAGGTTTCAAGCTCCCCATAACAGTGAACACATTGGGAAAAATCCGGTGCCACACCTAAGTGATAGGCCATCTTGGTTAGAAATTTTAAAAGGTGATTTGGAGCGTGGAAATTATCTTTTGCAAGTGCCTGCTCAATAAAAAATAAAGCGTTACTTGCGACCTTGAAAAGCCCTTCGTTTTCCATATTCTCTTGGTCGTCGTAATCAAAGTCTTTTTTAGGAGCAACCTTTTGTAAGAACTCACAGAAAAAGCTTACTAAATAGAAGGCCCTAAAATTTTGACGAACTTGCTTCGACTCCCAAAGAAGATCCCACTCTTGAGCAATTTGAAGCTCTTGTTCAAGCTTTTTTCTTCGTGGGGCCAAAAGAACCTTCACCATAAAGCCTATCTCGAGAATGGTGCCTTTATTTTTCTTTCCACCACCTTTACCTCCGTAGAAATAAATTGAGGCCAGTCCGCCATCTCTTAGGAGGATCTTACATATAAGATCTCTTTCTTTGTAGACGGTTTTATGAATGATAATGCCTTCTAAGCGCATGGATAGTTCTGCCAATTTTTTTTCCCCCATAATGGCACAAAAAGTAAAAAAGAGAAATTACCGCTTGGGCCTTTGTTCTCTTGCCCTTCTGAGCGGATATCAGACAGAAGTCTTCTCCTCGCCTTCCGGCACGACCGGCCATCTGCAGCCACATATCCAAACTGTCGACTTTATAAGTTATATATAACCAGCTGATTTCAGGCAGATTAACTCCATGACTTAGAGTTGAAGTACAAAATATAAAATCGATTTTTTCACATTTGGCGAGCTCACTTTGAAACTCTTCAACCTCACCACTAACACAGCTTAATGCGATATAGCCTTTTGCCTTATAAGTTGAGGCCAGTGCCTTTGCTTCTTGTCGGTATTTACAAAAAACAAGCTTTATTCCTGGCATAGCTAGTTCTAGGTGTTTGTACGCCCATTGTTTCTTTGGACAAAAGTAGAACGATTTCGGTTCTTTTTTAATTCTCTGGTTTCCAAGATTCATTAAAAATCGATTCTCATATCCAAGTGTTGAGTCCTTCCAAAACTCAATAACTTCCTCACTGGCCGTCGCAGTCAATAAGAGAGCTGGAGAAGATGTACCCATCACGATTTCAGATATCTCTAAAAGTTTAGGTCTGAAGCTTTTTCCCCAGTAGTAGAAGAGATGAAACTCGTCAAAAACCACGATTTTATCTTCGAGTAGCTCCCCAATAATCTCATCTCCTATGATTTCAACAGTCAGGACAAAGAGTTTAAAGTTCAAACCAGTAGTGATTGCATGACTTAACTCCTTCATCTTCTTTGGAGCAAAGCTTGAGAGATTGTTCTCAAGGCACCGAATATGAAACTCATTAGCGAGAGCTCTCAGAGGAGAGAGGTAAACGATTGATTTTTCAGTGTTCTTCGCTAGATCGAGTAAAAGAGTTGTCTTGCCCCACCCTGTTGGTGCCAGAAAAAGGAGGTTTGAGTCGTGTTCTAAAATTGTTTGAATTGATTGCATAACTCGGTCATAGAGCAAATATTGCGCCCGGCCCTTGCCTAATAGCGCTTTAGGACTTAAAAACTACTCATGATTAGAAAAATAGAAACAACACTTGATGAACAAATTCGCCCAGCTCTTGCCTCTCATGGTGGAGATATTGAAGTGGTAGATTTTGATAATAATAAACTTTTCGTAAAACTTACTGGTGGCTGCCAAGGATGTTCTTCTTCAAGAGCAACTTTGAAAGACGGTATTGAGCGTATGCTTAAAACTAAGTACCCAGACTTTATAGATGAAGTTGTGGATCTTACGGACCACGCCGCTGGTGAAAATCCTTTCATGTAAAAGAGT
>JAGSHJ010000209.1 GCA_023954595.1 Bacteriovoracaceae bacterium
AAATTAAAAAGATTGTAGCAATAACGAATAAACACTTCATTTTGACTCTCCAAATATTACTAGATTTAGCTAATTTTAAATCGGTCTCACATTAGATCCTAGTTAATTTAAATTAATTAGCCAGGGACATCTTCCAACATTAAGAAATACTCCTAATTTCCGATAAATAAATGATGTTTTCATGCTTTAAAAGACTCACACCATTACTTCTTCTAATTTCTAACCTGCCAGCGGCCAAGGCAGAGTGTGAGATCGCGCAGCTATTGTTCACTGAGAACAGAACAAGCTTTGAAAGCTTAAAGGTTCGTACAGAGCTACTCATAAAAAGGGCCCCACTTGTCACAGACTCAAAGTTTCTATCAGAAATCGATGAGCTTTTGGCACAAGACAACCTTATCTTTTCAACCGCACACAAAGAGGGACTTAGAGAGGACATACTCCACAACCCTGAATTCTCATTTAAAAATAAGTTTCAAATGAAAGGTAAATCAAATGCCACAGCAAGTGCTCAAGCAAGGGCCGAAGTCGAATCATATAGATTGGGTATCTCTCTAAAAGATTATGCAGCAGTTGCTCAGGAGCAGCTGCCACTATACGGATATCTACAATTTAAGAAAGGTATGGCCCAAAACCAAACAGGTTATCTGAAAGTAAATTACGGTGAAGACATTTGGACATTAAAGCCTGAGAAGGTAATAAACACAGCATCCTTTAGTTTAGGCGACTCTATGACTTACAAAGGGTACAACAGCGTGTTTCGTGAAAGCTCATTCAATCAAAAACCAGAAATACACATTCCGATGAATGTTACTAATGATCCCCATACCTACTTTCTTCCATTTAAAACCAATAAGAGGATATTAAAGCAGCACTACCTAAACGAAACCCTAGAGAGATCTAACAATCATAAACAGCTTCATAAAAGAAGAAATGTGGCCAAACCCTTCTATAATTTCGTGGATCCATACAACTCCACTCCCAACCCGGATGAGCTATTAAATTATATCGAGATCCAATACTTCAAAAAAGATAAACCAATAGGGATTAAAGATATTGAGGGTCTCACTTTTACAAAAAAACCACCATCCAAAGAACTCTACGATTATTTGATGTCTAGAGATATAGAAATTAAGGATTGGAGGATACAGTCAGAAGAACCAATTCATTATATTCCCCATGATGAGGGGGGACTTAGTGAAAAGGCCATGCAAGAGCTCATGATTGCTAAAAAATACATTCAACGCCTAAGAGACTTTCACTACCTTAGAGTTGAGTCTCATGAGCTTGAAAATATCATTGTGCGTTCGACAAAGTTTAAACATAAAGAGCAAAGACAAGAATTTCTTAAAGATTCGGGGCTTGATGAGTATACAATTAAAAAGTTACTAAAAGCGGACGTGCCACAAGACATAAACCCACTCACACAAATGAATTGGCGCTATTGAACTAAATTGATTAAGATTTACCTAAACTTTTTACATCAATTAACCGAGTGAATTACTGTGGAAGATATACTTAATAACTCATTGCTCCTTGGCTCTATCATCCTTCTGGCCAGTGTACTAATCAGCAAGTCATCAAATAAATTTGGTCTGCCCATCCTTATACTCTTTTTGGGCATCGGTATGCTTGCCGGCAGTGAAGGCCTTGGTGGAATCAATTATGAGAACTATGAGCTCACCCACTCTGCGTCCCTAATAGCAATTTGTTTAATTATTTTCTCAGGTGGTCTTCTTACTAAAAAAGACGAAATGGCCCCTGTCCTTAAATCAGGTGTATCACTAGCTTCTTTGGGCATTGTTATCACAACCATGGCCGTTGGGGCATTTTGTTACTTTGTTTTAAAAACCCCTGTATTTGAGTCCCTTCTAATTGGTTCAATTCTGTCATCCACTGATGCTGCGGCTGTATTTACGGCCTTGCGAGATAAAAACGCCCAAGTATCCAAAAACGTTAAGTCCCTACTGGAATTAGAGTCCGGAAGTAACGACCCTATGGCCTATTTATTGGTGACAATATTCTTGGGACTTCACCAAGCAAAGCTCTCTTTAGACTCTGAAGTGGCATTGATGGTCATTCTCAACCCATTGATTGGTTTAATCTTGGGATACGTACTTTATAGAGCATTCAAATTTGTAAATGATAAGATCGAATTAGATTTTCAAGGCCTGTATCCGGCCTTAATGTTTGGTTTTGTCTTTTTAACTTATTCAGTAACAACAAGACTTGAAGGAAATGGTTTCTTGGCCGTCTATTTATTTGCCATTCAAGTTGGAAACTCAAAAATAGTACATAAGAGTGCCCTTGTAACCTTCTTTGACGGAGTATCTTGGCTTGCTCAGATTGGACTATTTATCCTACTAGGTCTCCTTGTATTCCCTTCTAGGCTTATGGAAGTTGCACCAATAGGTATGTTGCTTGCCTTATTTCTAGTACTAATTGCAAGGCCATTGAGCGTCTTTATATCATTGGCCTTTTCAAAGCTTAACACTAAAAGTAAGTTGTTTGTTTCCTGGGCAGGACTGAAGGGTGCAACTCCAATTGTATTTGCGGCCTTCGTTTCCACTGAGATTGGAACCAACGCCAATCTTATCTTTGATATGGTGTTTTTCTCAGTGCTGATCTCTGCCCTCTTACAAGGAACAACTCTAAAGCCAGTTGCCAAGAAGCTAGGACTTCTCTTTGAGTCTGTATATGACCCCGACTTTCCAGTAGATCTTGAAACAATTGAGAAGACTAGAAATGGTATTAAAGAACTAAGAGTTCATGAAGGAGACTATGCAGTAGGAAGTAGAATTGTTGATATTCGACTTCCAAAGGGAGCACTCATACTTTTTATTAAACGTGGTGGCGGTTTTGTAATTCCAAACGGGTCCACAACCTTTGAAGTGAATGACAAGGTCCTACTTGTTACTCCACAAAAAGATGAAATCCAACATGCTGAGAACTGCTTTAAAGGAATCTATAAGGACGACACTCCAGAAGAGGTACACAGTCCAAATCCTACAGAAAGTGCTATTTAGTCTCTACCTGTAGAGGTAGACAAATTTATGGTAATAATTATCGATAAAATCTTTGCACTGTTTTTTAGCTTTAGGTCCGTATTCTACAGGTCGTGTTCTCGCTAGCTTTTTATAGTCTTCACAAAGAAAATAAACCTCAACGACTCCTCGACCTACGGCGAGGACAAGCTGTCTTCCGCCTTCGATTTTCAACTTATCTCGACCGGCCATTCCGCAGTATTTTTCATGGTCAAAATCATATGTTGTAAATGGTACATGAGACTTTACTCTGTATTTAATATCGATTTTTGGGATTCCGCCATAGTTGGTCATTGGAAAAATACAAAGCTCTTCTTCTTTATTTTGAAACTCAAGAAATTGAGTGCCATCTTCAGCCCCTTCTCTGCACGTTTCTACTTCAAAGAGATCATCTCCGTCCCAATCATATTTATCAAAGTCCGAAATTTTCACACATGATCTATTGGCCATTTTTTCAGCAAATCCCTCTATGAATGTGGGTGAAAAAAAATCAAATTCTTCATTTTCTTTTTGCTGACAATCGCCGGTGGCAAAAGTATTGGAAATCAGAATTAAAGAAAGACTAAAAAAAAGCTTCATCAAGTTAACCTTCGTTTCATTTTCTAACCCATCGGGACTGAGCAATAAAACATTAAATTTCAGAAGCTTAAGGATTTTTAAGGGACAATTTTTCCTTAAATAGTTAGATTCTCAGGACCTCTACCTATGCTTTCATACACCTCATCAAGCAGGTTTTTCAGCCGTATTGGTTTATATAGAGTTTTAATATTTAATTTGAATTGATAAGAGGTTTCTTGTTTACTCAGAGCAGTTGTTATAATTATCGGAACTCTTGCAAATAGTGGATTATTCAAGTCTTGAATCTTGGACAAAAATTCCTGACCACTCATGACAGGCATCATTAAATCTACAAGGATACAGTCTGGTAATTCATGTTGATCCTTACTAGATAATTTCTCAAATGCCTCTTTGCCATTAGATGCAGACTCAACAGTAAATCCTTTCAGTTTAAAGAGCTTAGTGTATGCTGCACGTATATCTTCATCATCTTCCACAATAAAGATTTTTTCATTCATATTACTTCCTAGTTTTTAAAGGTACCTCTACACAAAACTCTGAACCTTCTCCGAGCTTACTCGTGACATGTATCTTGCCTCCATGAGCTTCGACAATCTGGTTTACGATGTACAATCCAAGCCCCAGTCCACTGACTTCATTTTTATTAATTGCCCTTTCAAATCGTTTAAAAATAAGCTCTAGCTTATCCTTTTCAATACCAATTCCATGATCTTTAACTTTAATATAAAATCCATCCTCTGAGGCACCTGCATTGATTGCAATATCACCGCCTCTTCCATACTTTTGAGCATTAGTTAGTAAGTTGGTTACAACCTGCTGCATCCTTCCCACATCAATATTCACTAGAATATCTTCATGGACATCGACTTTAATTGCCCCTTCGATACTTTTCGTAAACTTATGCCCAAGGCTTCTTAAAACACTATTTATAAGTGAGGACAATTTCACTTGGGTTTTAACTAGCGCTAATTTTCCGGATCTAATTCGAGCAATGTCCATCATGTCATCGACAAGCTGTACCATTCTAGAAACATGAGTATTAACTTGTTCAAGATACTCTTTCACTGTGTCCAGGTCTTTAGCACCCTCCAAATCGATTTGCATCATTTCCGTCTCAAGTGATAGAACGGTCAATGGTGTTTTTAGTTCGTGGGATGCAATGGATAAAAACTCATCTCTCACGGCCAATGCATCTTTGAGTTTTCTCTGAGTTTCCTTAACTTCTGTGATGTCTACTACAGACGTTACGACAGCTACAACTTTTTGATTATCACCTCTAACTGGAGATGAGCTTATTATTAAATCCCTTTTCCCTTTCTTAGGATTTATGAGAAATAACTCTTCGTTATGGATTTTGATCCCTTCGCGCATACTTCTAACAGATGGATATTGATCTGGTGGCATTATTCTTCCATCTAAATACCTAACTCCATAATCATAACCTTCTATACTTACTCGTGTATGAATGGGTACACCTGCTATATCCTCAATCTCTTTATTATTGAATAAGGCCTTGCCACTGGGGGCCTCAGAAATGGATAGCCCTACAGGAACAATCTCAATGACCGACTCAAGAAAGTCTTTTGCTTTTTTTATCTCTTTAGACATTTCAATTTGTTTTGTTTGAGCTTCTAGAAGTTTTTCATGAGTTTGCTTCTCTCTACGTAACTCAGAGAGTTCTTTTGAAAAACGTTGCCCAAAATCACATCTTCCGGCCTCAGGGTCTTCAAGAAGTCCCTTTGACAGCTCTTCATGATTTTTTAAAAGAGCATTCATATCTTCATCATGATCAAGCTCAGGATGAGTCAAAGTCCAAAAGTGGGCCGTTCGAATAAATGCTAAGTACCCCATTAAAAAATCAAAGTTTCTTGGCCCTAGTGCTTTTTTTAAAGCAAGCCTAAATTGCGAGGACGCTTCCGGTGATAAGAAAACTTCCGAAGCACATCCAAAAATGGCAGTCTCCATTTCA
>JAGSHJ010000477.1 GCA_023954595.1 Bacteriovoracaceae bacterium
AAATCCTGTCGCCATTTCACCGATCGATGCCATTTTTGTGGATTGTAGAGCATGCCCCTGGGCCGCGTGCTGAAGCTCTTGGGAAGATTTTAGCTCTTGAAGTAGCCTCTCTGAAGCTAGCATATATTCTATAGCTGAATAGAGTGTGTCATAAATATATTTTGCACAAAAGGTAAGAACCACTATGAAGAATACTATCAATGAAGATAAGAAGCTTCTCTCGGCCAGGTTCGATTGTAGAACAATTGAAAAAAATGGAATATGAATTGAGTAGAGAAAGAGTAGTGATCCTTGAAGTGAGGCCGAATTAGATGCGATTGATCCTGCGGAAACTCCTGTCAGAATTGCTGTCATACTTAAATACTGCTCTATACTTGCACTATCAAGAAAGAAGTAGGCAGCAAAACCCCATAAACTTCCTCCAAAAGTAGATAGAAACATATAGAGGATTTCATATCTCCTCGGATGTGTTTCAAATTCTTTCGGATTACTCTTTAAGTAGAGCGAAGAACCGAGTCGAAGTGTTAAATATATTAAATGAGCTATTAACCACGAGATGATGAGGTTCTTATTAATCTCAGAATAGAAGGTATAGCTAACGGCAAACGCCAAAAGTAGGTTGACGAGATATATTCCAAGCTTCAGCTTGTACATGATCTCAACCTTTCGGTATTGAAGTTTAATACTCTTACTTTCTTTCATAGATATATTATCGGTAACTTATCACTGTTACTTGAGTCATTTTGTTTAGTAAAAAGGAATTATTTTCCGTCTTCACATGAGGAATGTGAAAAACATGTAAAATAATTATTGTGTACGGCGTCAGGAGGTGCTTATTAATTACCCCCAAAGAGCATATGAAACATTTAAAAGGTTGAGTCCTATAAGTGAGTTCAATGATATTTACCGCTTTTTACAAAATATACTGTCTAAAATATCGTCCCCGATAGAAAGAGCAAGAAAGACTCACCAATATGTTGACCTCTACACAAATGAATCACTCTCTAATCCAGCTGCTAAGAAATTTATAACTTGCCACAAGGGTTGCTCAGCTTGCTGTCATACTCAAGTCTCAGTAAACTCCGATGAAGCGGCCTTACTTGCCAATAAAGTTATTCATGAGGGTCATGAAGTTGATTTAAAAAAGCTCTATATTCAAGGAAATGTCGAAAATAGTGGCTCAGGCTGGTTTGAGCTGCCATATGAGATGCGTGGCTGTGTCTTCTTAGATGAGGGCGGTGGTTGCTCTATATATGAAGATAGACCCTCTGTGTGCAGAACAAATAACGCCTTTAGCCCACCTGTTCAGTGTGAGACTAAAGATGGAATAGAGAAGCCTGTTAGGCTTTTGAATACTGAGAAGGCTGATTTTGCAGTAATAGCAGGTTTTAGGGCCAGCGGAGAGGCCGGGACTTTACCTCATATGTTATGGAAAGCACTAGGTGAGCAGTCAAAACCAAGGGTGGTAACACCATCTAAGAAGGTTGTGAAGAAGGCTTATCTTAAAAGAATAAAAAAAGACCTTTCCAAAATTTTTGAAGTGTAATAAATCTAATGAATGAATTGCACATTATGTCACAGCTCCAATACCGTTGTTTATACACAACTACCTACTGAACAATATTTTCAATGTTCTGATTGTTCTCTCATTTTCCAAGATCCTGAAACATATCTCGATAATGTCGAAGAAAAGGCCCGCTATGAAACCCATGAAAATAATCCTGAAGACAAGGGTTATCGAAAGTTTCTCTCTCGCGTCGTCGATCCATTATTAGAGAGAATAAATAAGGATGATCTTGGACTAGACTTTGGTTGTGGTCCAGGTCCTACAATCTCTGTAATGCTAGGGGAGAAAGGTATTACTGTTGATAATTATGATCTCTACTTTATGCCTGAAACGGAGCTTGTAGAAAATAAGTACGACTTTATTACTTCAACAGAAGTATTTGAACACTTCTATAAACCAGGTGAAGAGTTTGAAAAAGTCTGGTCATTGTTAAAACCAGGTGGGCTTCTTGGTGTTATGACTGTTTTCTACCCCGATTCAGTGGAGAAATTCCATAGCTGGTGGTATAAGAATGATCCAACACATGTATGTTTCTTTTCACCAGAGGCCTTTGAGTTTATAGCTCAAAAGTATGGAGCGAAATTAGAAATCATTGGTGATCAGGTAATCTTTTTAAGAAAGGAATAATATGAAAGTATACGGAATCAAAAATTGCGACACAGTAAAAAAAGCGTTGAAGTTTCTTAACGAAAATGAGCTTGAGTATGAATTTGTTGACTTCAAAAAGGTGACTCCTACAAAGGCAGATATCCTACGTTGGAAAGAAGCATTTGGTGATCTTCCTGTAAATAAAAGAGGAACAACTTTTAGAAAAAT
>JAGSHJ010000278.1 GCA_023954595.1 Bacteriovoracaceae bacterium
AAGATCTTTATTTTTGGAGTTTGAAACATAGTCTCCTCTTCTTATATGTATTGAGACAGAATTCGAACTTTGAATTTTTTTCAATATGGGATTAAAAGGACTAGGAAGTTCTTTAAGAACGAGATCTTTTCTGAGCTCACTCTCTATACCTTCAAAATGCTTTAGGGATTGCCAATGTCCATCTAGATAGATGGGGGCATGTTTTGGTTTAATCTCTTCCTTTGCATGTTCTTCAAACAGCATTCCCGTGAAAGGTAGCTTTGGTAGTCTCTTAAGTATTCGATCTGCAAAAGGAATTCTCGCAAGTAGTGGTATCTCACTTGGTTTTGCTTTTGTTGCTTTAAGTTTAAAGCCGTTGAGTTCAAACTCTCTTGGGTCATTTCCGTTAAAAGAGCTCTGTGAATAATAAGATGTATCCAAAAGAAGAGGAGCGCTTAGATCTATTGAGATCCTTTTTCCAAGAGCATATTGGAAAAGTTGATTTCCAAGTCCTCCCTTAATTTTGACGCACACGCTCATTTATAGCCCTTTGATTCAATGATTCTAATTGGAATGAGGTGATTTTTGAAGAAAATTGATTCAAGGGTTAATTAAGTAAATCCTCGAAATTCTTAAGGTAGCTATGGGAAATCTTCTCCCAGGTATAAGACTCAGCTATAACCTCGACTCCTGATTTACTCATTTTCGCCCTTTTGTCCTGGTTATTAGCCAGGGTTTCGAGCTTAGATATGGCGTCCTTAATATTTACCATGGAGTAACCATTTATATTTTTTCTTGTTTCTAAAATAATCCCAGCACCAGTTAGCTCTGATATCTCTGTAGAGTTACCGACATCAGTTGCAAGGAAAGGCAATCCTGCAGCTGCACTCTCAAAAAGAACAAGGGGACTGCATTCAATATTAGATGGGAAGAGAAAAATATCTGATGAATAAAAAAGGTCTAAAAGTTCTTTTCTTGTTGTAGATACAATTTTTATCTCTTTTTTCTTATTAATAAGATTTAGTATTTTTGCCTTAGAAAGACATTTTAGGTAGCAACGTGCTTTAAAGTTTTTCTCACCGACAATAGTTAAGCTTGACCCATCTGGAAGTTTTGCCTTAGAGAAAATTTCGATAATTTCACTATGACCTTTAACACCTGTGTGGTTTCCTACACTGAGTACTCTAATCCCAGAAGTATTTGTTGTTGAGGTGATTCGTTTTACATTGGAGAACTCATTTTGATTGACTCCGTTGGGGATAATGCAGTTATTCATTACTTCGTTATTAACTGCAAAGCTATAGTCTTGATATTGTTTTGAATGGAAAACATTCAAATCAAACTCTTTTAACCACGTTTTCATTTTTTCAAAATACTGTGAATATTCTGATTGAACTAGGCTAGAAAAACCGGTTGGTACAAAAACTTTTTTTCCAGGGAGCCTATGAAGGTTCCCTAGGGCCAGATCTGTGGACCATTGTTGAGCCGCGAAGAAAATATAGATATCGGCTTTTTCAGACTTAAGAAAATCCAAATAGCTTTGCGCCTCTCCAGAAATTCCCTTCACCAAGTTTCCCTTTATATTGAAACTTTTAACTCGGACTCCATCAATGGTGGCATCGGGTGAGCGTCCAGTATTTGCCGAGGTTGCAACGGTAACATCATGACCGGCCATGGAAAAATGGGTGGAAAGCTGTTTTACAACTTCTTCCATGCCTCCTTTAGCTGGGTGATAGAATTGAACTGAGCAAAGTATCTTCATAATTTCCAGTAATATAGACCCCTTGAAGGCAAAATGGTTAGCGCGAAGCATTATTTTCAATAAAACTTAAAATTTTCAGCAGATTACTAGCATGTTATAAACTTAGCATGTTTAAAATCTTCAGAAACCCCAAGGTGTTCACAGCATTTTTCTATGACTCAATGGTGGCACTTTTATCATTCATTATTGCTGTATGCTTAAGGTTTGAAACATTTGATTTAACTGAAATCCCAATTGATAACCTTTTTATTGTCACCTTGATTGTTTTTGGAACTCAGGCCTTATGTTTTTCTTTGGCAGGTTTATATAAAGGAATTTGGCGATTTAGCCCAACTCACGATTTAATTAGAGTAGTTAAGGGATCTGTTTTTGGTGTTTTCATATCAATAGTAGCAGTCTTTTTGTTCAATAGATTAGAAACTGTACCTAGGTCTGCCTTTGTTATCGACTGGTTATTACTTGTCATGGGTCTCGGGGGCGGAAGGTTTGCTTATAGAATTTGGAAGGATACAAATTTTACAATAGTAAAAGATACGATCAAGAGAAACAACAGCCAGAAAGTTTTAATCGTTGGTGCAGGTGTAGCTGGCAATCAAATTGTTAAAGATATCTTTAGAAGCCCTGCTCTTGGTTTAAATATAGTAGGGTTCATTGATGATAATCCGCAATTAACAGGAAGACTTTTAAATAATATTAAGGTTCTCGGTCCGAGTGATAAGATCTCGCACTATGTAGAAAAGCTTGGGGTAAAAAAGATTTTTATTGCGATCCCTTCGGCAACCGGTGTTGAGATAAAGAAGATTGTTAATCAATGCGAACAATCTAAAGTTGAATTTAAAATCTTGCCAAAGATCAGTCAGATGCTAAGTGATAGAGTATCGGTCTCCCTCCTTAGGAATGTTAAATTTGAAGATTTACTTGGAAGAAAACCAGTGACTCTAGAGCAAGACTCACTTTTTCAGCTGATTGAAGGAGAGACCGTTCTAGTTACAGGTGCCGGTGGATCGATAGGAAGCGAGCTTTGTAGACAGCTGACGAGATTTTCTCCAAAGAAGATAATCTTTTTAGATATCTCTGAGTATTTCTTATATCAATTAGAAAAAGAATTTGAAGAAGATTTTTCTCATACTGAAATTGTGACAATAGTTGCTGATGTTAGAGATGAAGAAAGAATAAGAAATATTTTTTCTATATATAAGCCTGATTTAATCCTACACGCTGCAGCTTATAAGCATGTTCCAATGATGGAAAAAAACCCAGCGGAAGCTATTAAAACAAATGTGCTTGGAACCTCAATTGTCACAAAAGCTGCCATCGATATGAACGTTAAAAAATTTGTGATGATCTCTACTGACAAAGCAGTGAATCCAACTAACGTTATGGGAGCGAGCAAGAGAGTTGCTGAGATGGTCTGTCGATCGAGGTTTGAAAAGAATCCACATACCCAGTTTATAACCGTAAGATTTGGAAATGTTCTAGGGAGTAATGGATCGGTCATTCCACTATTTAGAAAGTACATTGAAGAAGGAAAAGACGTCCCTGTAACGCATCCTGATATGGAAAGATATTTTATGTCTATTCCTGAGGCCTGTCAGTTAGTTCTACAGGCTACAACCATGGGGTCAGGTGGAGAGATTTTTGTCTTAGATATGGGAGAGCCAGTTAAAATATTAGACCTGGCAAAGGAAATGATTAACCTCGCTGGCCTAAAACTTGGTAAAGATATCAATATTAAGATTATTGGTCTGAGACCCGGCGAAAAGCTTTATGAAGAACTTTTCTCAGACAAAGAAGACTTATTAAATACGGATCATGAAAAGGTAAGAGTGGCTCAGAGTCGAACTCTAGAAGCCAGCTTTCCAGAGTTATTGAACAGTCTTATAAGTAACTCCTACAATTCGGATTTTGAAAAAATAAATACAGAAATTAAAAAAATTGTTCCAGAGTTTATTCCTGATTCAGAAAGCGGTGAAACCACTAAGAGCTTAAATTAAGTGGTGAGTTTTGGCCTATGAGTCTTATTAAAAAAATTTTAATTACACCTATATTATCAATTCTCGCAATACCTGATTTCGTCTTCAAGGCGATTTTCAAAAATGAAAATATTGTTATTTATTATCACAACATAACTGATACCCCTTCAGACTTTGAGAAAAGGCATCAGTTATCTCAAACCTCAGCTCAGTTAGAAGAACAAATAAAAGTTCTTAGTAAATACTTTAGATGGGGAGATCCTTCAAAGCCTGAAAACTTTAATTTTGATGGAAGAGCTAAAGCATTTCTTACTTTTGATGATGGGTATAAAGGTACGTTAACTGAAGGGATAGTCGTTCTTAAGAGATATAGTATTCCTAGTCTGCATTTTTTAAATATGAGTTTAATTTTAGGAAAAGAACCTTATTGGGTGCAAGTCGCTGAAGAGGGGCAAAAGCTAAAGAAACTCGACTTTTCTACCCCTGAAGAAGCGATCTTTTCTAAGAGCAGTAAGACTTGGCTTCAAACTTTTCAAGCAGATGAAGAATGGACTGATTCGATAAAGGATGGTCCTGTTTTTGCTAATCACGCTGATCTTGAAAAAGTAGATAAGGAGACAGGAGTTTATTTTGGCAATCATTTATATAATCATTTCAATGCTGCCA
>JAGSHJ010000065.1 GCA_023954595.1 Bacteriovoracaceae bacterium
CTTCAAGATCAGCTTGACCGGCCAAAACTTCAATACTTTCTTGATCAAGGCCTTCGTAGGAATAGTTCGTATTTTGTAAGATCGCTGAAGTTATAAGCCCAACAGAAAGTCCACCAGTATAAGAAAGAGCGCCAGCGGCCAAACCATGTGCAGTAGAGACTCCGCTCGCACTTGCAACAGATCCAATGACCCCATACACTCCCAGTCTAACAGCCTCTTCAGTGGCGGATGCATTTAGAGTGATTAGAGTTGATCCTAGTAAAATTGTGCTAATTAATTTTTTCATCGTCTTTCCTACCTTTGGGAATATTTATTGGTTTTGTATACTAATTGTTAAGGCCATTCTTGCGAGTTCTTCATCGCTAAGAGTACTTAGATCAATATCTTTTCCAGTTTGATTAAAGATATTTAGTTCTATTTGATTTTGATTTCTTAAAAGATCATCTTTTAATAGGGACAAGTTAGGCTGTTCTTCTAATGTTCGCTGACCAGCGAGAACCTCTAACGATTCCTCACTCAGACCTTCATAGTTATAGTTTTCATCGCTAAAAGCGTAGGTCGCGAGATAGGCCGTGGAAAATACTACTCCACCTATAACTGCTCCCTCCGCTGCTGTTACAGCTGCCACAGAAGTAGCTCCAGCACCAAGAGTAGAATAGGCACCTTTGTAGGCATCCATTTTTGAAATTCCAACTGAGCTAACAGCAGAAAATGAAAACAGCGCTGAAGATATAAGACAAAGTGTTGTAAGCCTTTTCATAATGTGTCCTTCTATTTAATAGTTAGACACTTTTACAACAGGAGTATGACGCAACACAACACAAGTGAAGTTTTTACATTATATTTGGAATATTTTAGAAATATGGTTCTAGATTGAGATTAGTACAACTGAACGAAGTCGCCTTCAGTTACAGAGCCACCTGAGTGAAGGATTGCCACGGCACCATCTGGCCCAAAGAAATCAATAATTTCCAAAGTACCTTTTACTTCGCCTTTACTAATACCAATTAAAGCACCAGATTCAGGGTCAAAGATTTCAGTTCCTTCAGTCATTACTTTAAGAATATCGCCAACAGTGATTCCAGACTTTCTTCCGGCGTTGACATAAATTTTTGATCCAATAATTTTAGCTACTCGCCCTACCCAATCAAGCTTGGCACCAAGTTTGTTGACTCTAGGTAGGAACCTCCTAACCGCAACCCTAACAGAATAGCGTAAGAGATTTCTTCTATAGTCTAGGGTTGCATCTCTTTCGCTTAGAAAGAACTTATGAGCACTATCGTTGATATTGCCATCCATTTTCTCAGAAAAGATCTCTTTATTGGCGTGTACATCAAAGACTCTAACTTCCACTACACTTTCAGCATAACTTTTAGTCTTTCTAACCATTCCAATCTCATCCGTTTTCTGACGAACTTTAGCATGAGTAATTCTGCCGTAGATAACGAGATTAACACCGGATAGCTTAGCCTTTCTCGTGAGTTGCACTAGCTTCATTCCCCCACCAGCATAGATTTCCTTGGAAGTTCCAAAAAGACCTTGTGCTTGAGGGTCCACAACGAAGTCTCGCATTCTTCCTAGCTCTCTTCTGAACTCTTCAGTTGCAGTGATTGCCAGGTCTTCTTTGCCAAAAGGTGATTCATTATAGAAAGGCAGAAGTGCTACCTTCTTTTTGATTGGATAGAACTCAGGGCTATTTTGCTCATGGCCATATTGACCTCGAGGAGCGTAACTCGTCCCTCTTCGCCTAATAGGCTGATTCATACATGAAGTTAAAAATATGATTGCGGAAACGACAAGAGTGCCAATTCTCAACAAGCTAACATTTGGACCCAACGACTACTCCTAGAGTTTTGTTTCTTTGTCCCCTAACTTGTTAAATTTTATACCAATAACACTGTCTGTATCAATAAAGTCGAAAGATAGAGAGGTTTTTGCCGCTTGCATAGATTTAAGCATAGACTTCAGCTGATCAAGTGCACCGTCATAAAATACTACGACCTCGGCCCTACCGTTTCCAATTGACTCTAGGCGTGGTTTTAGAGAGTACTTGATACCATTGTTCTCCATAATCTTCATAAGCTCGTAAACTTCGCCAATATTATTATAGTCGTATAAAGCAAGTCTCTGAATACCTGTCATTGGAGGAATGCCTTTAATGACACCATTGAGCTTTGAGAAGTGACCAAAAGGCATTCTATAAACATAGTTGGCCACAAGTGAGCTGATATTCTTCTCTTCTACTAGAGGGTATGACTTAATTTGACGATCAAACTGATAAGAAGTTAAGACCTGAGCGTTTTGAAGGTCTTGTAAGAACATGCCTCCCTCATACGCAAATACATATTGGTTGAACTTCACATCTTTTTTGATTTTCTCAAGGTTGATTTCAATTCTTAGATAGAGTGAATTTACAAACAACTCAGGAATCTCTTGCATCATCTTTTCATAAGGAAGTTTAAAGTACTCCTGAAGACGCTTTAATTTAGTAGTCTCAAGAATTTCTACATTCGCAATATTCTTTGGTTTATTTTGAGAGAACCATTTTAACCAATAGTTGTTAACAACATCAGTAAAGTCCTTCTCATTGCCAACGCCTAGCTCTGCAAACGTCAAATTCTTAAGGTTGTAATCAACATGAATGTAGAGTGTTCCATACTCTGTGGACTTCTTCCCTCTTACAAATTGGTAATAGATCTTACCTAAAAGGTTGCGGTCAACCTTCGCCTCGAGTCTAATGAATCTAGATTTTGGATTTTGAGCAGATCGTGAGATTTTTTTGATTGAATAAGATTTTATAACTCTATTCAATCGTCCAAAGCTTCTGCGCATTTTAAGCTTCTTATGACGAGAGATTCTTTCGTAGCTTTCTTTCTGATCTCGATCTGGATTTTCTTCAATTTTAAATTGCTGCTTTAATGCTGAGTCTACTCTATCAAAAGCGACCTTAAAGTCTTGCTCATACTTTTGCCAAAATAGATCTGTATTCAGGCCCATCGCAGTGAACTCTTTTGAGATAATATCAACAAAGCCTTCATGCTTGAGTTGCTCATTAACGAAGCTCAAGGAATCATCATTGGTAGCATAGAAGCTTCCCTGTCCCTGAACCGAGTTGGCGGCCAAAGTGAGCTGTGACATAAAAAGTAGTGCGATGATATACCTGAGCATAATATTCCTTTATTGAACTGCCTGTTCGAGCTTACCATCAACTATAAATTGAACTGAATTATTATTCAATAAATCGTTAATTTTAGCCGCCATCTGTGGAGTTGGATTCACAAGATAGTTATTTCCAAGTTCCATCCTAGCTCTTCCTTCCTCAGTCTCAAAAATAAAGTGTGCCGGGACACTCCCTCTATAGCTCAGAAGTACTTGTTTTAGCTTTGGCATTGAGAATTCATTTAAACGAGTAATATCAACGGATATCCTTACCGCTTTAACTTTGTCATCAGATTCGTCTTCTATTCTTTTTACAGAGTTTGCGTAAAAGCTTCTTCGATCATCCGACAAACGAACATAGCCATTTACAACGATTGGATCATCTCCTTCCAAGAACTCAAAACACTCGTTATAAACTTTTGGAAAGAAGATAACTTCAATTTTACCTGATAAATCCTCAAGAGTGGCAAACGCCATACGGTCACCCTTTTTGGTGACGATTTGTTTCTTCTCAATCATCAAACCGGCAATTGTCATATTTCGCTTTGAAGGATCTTTGTTTCGTTTTGGATCTCTAAAATCAAATTCAGGCTTGGCCATCATAGGGAGATCGTGAATGTCGCAAATTGGCATAGAAACCAATTCTTTGAGTAGCTCCTCGTATTTTTGAAGAGGATGACCTGATACAAAAATACCTAATAGCTCTTGCTCGTAGCCAAGTTTTTCTTTTTCTTCAAAATCATCAACAACATTTACGTTGAGCATTTCCTCTTTGGTCTCGTCAAAGCCACCAGCTAGGTCAAACAAGTTAACCTGGCCTGCAAGCTTTTCTTCTTGCTTCTTTTTGGCGTGAGCGACAATTAAATCCAAGTTCTCTAGAAGAGTTTTACGATTCATTGGCTCACATTCATCGAAAGCTCCAACCTTAATTAGAGATTCAAGAACTCTGTTGTTGCAGCTTTTCATACTTACTCTTTCACAGAAGTCGATAAAGCTCTCATAAGGACCATTCTCTTCTCTTTCAGCAATAATAGCTTCAACAGGTCCACCACCTACGTTTTTAATTGCTCCCATACCAAAACGAATCTTGTTATCTATAACGTTGAATAAAAACAAAGACTCATTAACATCCGGTGGAAGAATTTCGATGCCACCTTCACGAGCGTCATTGATATAAGCTGTAACTTTGTCCGTATTGGACATTTCCGTTCCAAGCAATGCAGCGAAGAAACATGCAGGGTAATATTTTTTCAAAAATGCTGTTTGATATGCAATGAAAGCATAGGCAACTGCGTGAGACTTATTGAAACCGTACTTTGCAAATTCGGCCATTAGATCGTAAATCTCTTTGGCCTTTTTAACATCATATCCTCTTTCTTCAGCACCCTTTAGAAAGATCTTTTCATGCCTTTCCATCTCTGCAATTTTCTTCTTACCCATCGCTCTTCGAAGCATATCTGCTTCACCAAGTGAGTACCCACCAACAATACGGGCAATGTTCATAACCTGCTCTTGGTATACGATAATTCCGTAAGTATCTTGAAGGACAGGTTGAAGATCATCAAAGAAGTAATCAACTTCCTTACGGCCAAACTTTCTTTCGATAAATTCATCGTGCATTCCAAGTCCCATTGGACCTGGACGATAAAGGGCGTTAATCGCGGTAATGTCGTCAATTGTTCCAGGCTGTAGCCTAGAACATAAATCCTTCATACCTGAGGACTCAAGCTGGAAAACACCAGTTGTTTTTCCCGCTGAAATATAATCGTACACTTCCTTGTCTTCCATATCGATTGATTCAATATCGAAATCAGGCATGTGATCTCTTTGAATAAAATTGGAAGCGTTCTTAATTACTGTAAGTGTTTTAAGTCCAAGGAAGTCAAACTTAACAAGACCAATCATCTCAGAGAAGTCTTTATCAAACTGAACAACCTGCTCACCCTCTCTACCTTTATAGAGTGGACAGTAGTTTACTAGTGGATCGTTTGTAATAATAACGCCACAAGCGTGCACAGAAGCATGTCTTAGAAGTCCTTCAAGACGTTTTGAAATTTGAAGAATTCTTCTAATCTTTGGATCACGCTCTTCTAGCTCAGCAAGCTTAGGCTCCATATCAATTGCTTTATGAAGAGTAATTCCTAGTTCATCAGGGATGAGCTTTGCGAGTGCGTCGGTCTCTGCGTAAGGCAGTCCAAATACTCTTGAAACATCACGGATTACAGCTTTTGCTTGTAGTTTACCAAACGTAATAATCTGGCCAACCTTATCTTCACCATACTTCCTTGTAACGTAATCCAAGACCTCAGGCCTTCTATCCTGACAAAAGTCGACGTCAAAGTCGGGCATGGAAATACGTTCAAGATTGATGAAACGTTCAAAGAGAAGGTTATATGGAAGCGGATTAATATTGGTAATCTTCATCGCGTATGCAACAAGAGAACCTGCACCGGAACCACGTCCTGGACCAACTGGAATATCGTTTTCCTTAGCCCACTTAATAAAGTCCGATACGATTAGGAAATAGCCAGGAAAGCCCATAGTCAAGATCGTATCAATCTCAACTTGCAGCCTATCGTAGTACTGAGGCTTTAGTTCTTCTTCCCAGTTCTCCATTTGAACAAGTTTTGTAAAATGTGGACCCTTGAATCGTTCCTCAAGTCCTTCTCGTGACATTCTTTTGAAGTAGTCTTCCTCAGTCTCCCCTGAAGTAATAAACTGTTTAAAGTCTGGTAAATGATAGACCTGGTTGCCTTCTTCATCATGCCAGGTGATTTCTAAATTACACTTATCAGCAATTTCTAAAGAGTGATCACATGCCTCAGGAAGGTCGGAGAACCGTTCACGCATCTCTTCTGAGGATTTAAAATAAAACTCATCCGCCGTGAGCTTCATTCTCTTTTCATCCATAAAAGTCTTCTGCGTCTGAACACATAAAAGAACTTCTTGGGCGGCGGCGTCTTCACGAGTTAGGTAATGGCAGTCATTTGTAGCAAGAAGCTTGATGTCATTTGCTTTTCCGTACTCAATTATTTTTTCATAAACTTGTTCTTCTTCAAGCCCGTGTCTTTGGATCTCCAAGTAGAAGTCATCTTGAAAAACATCTTTAAGTTTTTGTATCGCCTGTCCTGCACGATCGTCTTGGCCTGTGAAAAAGTTAAATGCAACCTCTCCCTTAAGACAAGCAGTAGTCGCGATTAGACCTTCACCAAACTCTCTTAGAAGCTCAATATCAATTCTTGGCTTGTAATACATCCCCTCTAGGTAGGCCTTAGAAAGAAGCTGACACAAGTTTTTATAACCGACCTCGTTTTTACAAAGTAGAACAAGGTGGTGGATTTGATACTTTCCTTCTTCTTCATCTTGAGAGTCTAGAGTTCTATTTTTCTTTGGTGGTCTTCTATCGAATCTAGACCCTGGAGTGAAATAAACTTCTGAACCAAGTATCGGTTTAATTCCGGCCTTGATCGCTTTGGTGTAGAAGTCGATAGCACCAAACATGTTCCCATGATCAGTACATGCAATGGCCGGCATATTATATTCTTTGGCCTTCTCAAAGAGGTCATCCAAACGAAGTGCTCCATCCAATAATGAATACTGGGTGTGCAAATGTAGGTGAACAAAACTATCGGGATGGGATTCCTTAATTGGCCTTTCAGGGTTTAAAAAAGGATTTTTCATAGACTGCCTCTTATAATGAGTGTGTGTGCAGGCATTATCCCATTTTTGTCTAATATTGTAAAAATAGTCTGAGCGCGTTAAGAGCTTGGAATCCCGACTGGGACGATAAAAAAGACAATTAAGACTGGAGTCGTTTGATTAGGTAATAAAAAGGCCCTGGATTCCCAAGGCCTTTTTTATTTAATTATGCTGCAATGACGCCGAAATCTAGGCTGTCATAAATTTCAGGGGATAATTCATAGATTAATTCAAGCCACTCACTCTCAGACAATCCGTTCATACTGGCAAAACCATGGAGGTCTTTAAGTTTGAGATTTAAAGCTTCCACATCAAGATAGGTTCTACCAAAGTGTTGGCACTCTTTGATAATCATTTCAATATCGTCCCTGTATTGTGATCTAAGGTTTTCCAGGAACATTTCTTTACTCGCCATTTAGGGCCTCCCATCGACATTTCTCGTAAGACTGATTATAAATGTCAGGAAATAATAATGAACCCGAAAGTTGATTTAAAACATAAATCTAGAGAATTCAGCTAGTTAAGCTGAACCCTCTAAATTTATAATATTTATGAATTATTAAGAAAATTTAAAGACTATGAACATTTTGCCAAAAATTTGTGGTTTTACTCCCACTCAATGGTGCCAGGAGGCTTAGAAGTGATGTCATATACCACCCTTGTAACCCCTTTAACCTCATTAGTGATCCTATTACTTACTTTGCTTAAGAAGCTATGAGGTAAATCAGTCCAAGTTGCCGTCATTCCATCAGTTGAATTAACGATTCTTACACAAATTACTTCCTCGTAAGCACGAGCGTCACCTTTAACTCCTACTGTCTTAACAGGAAGAAGCACTGTAAATGCCTGCCAACATGCTTCATACAAGCTTTGCTCTTTAAGTTCCTCAAAAAGGATCTGGTCACTGTCCTGTACCTTCTTGATTGATTCTGGCTTTAATTCACCTAAAACTCTAACCCCAATTCCAGGCCCTGGAAATGGGTGGCGATATACCCAGTCATGTTTTAGTTCAACAGCCTCACCTAGTTGTCTAACTTCATCCTTAAATAAGAATTTCAGTGGCTCTAAGAGTTTTAGGTGCATTCTCTCAGGAAGACCTCCAACATTGTGGTGAGATTTAATTGTTACAGACTTGCCACCTTTCTTGTGGGGACTGATTGATTCAATAACATCAGGATAAAGAGTGCCTTGAAGAAGGTATTCAAACTTTACGCCTTTATCAGCTTCAAAACTTTTAACCTTTTCTTCAAATACTTCAATAAATGTATTACCAATAATCTTTCGCTTCTTCTCAGGGTCATCAACACCTGCAAGCTTTGATAAGAAGGCCTCTTTAGCATCTACGATTTCAATATTTAAACCAGTGTGCTCTTCAAGAGTTTTAATGTGGTGATGATCTTGAGGTCTTAGAAGTCCATTATCTACAAAGAAGCAATAAAGATCATCGCCCAATTCTTTATGTGCGATAGTTGCGGCAACTAAAGAGTCGACACCACCAGAGAAAGCGCAAAGAACCTTTGATCCTTTCACTTCTCTTACTTCTTCAAGACAAGTTTCAAGCATAACTGAGTTTGACCAGTTAGGCTCAACCTTGGCGATATCGTGAAAAAAGTGATTTAGAACTTCTTTTCCAAATTCAGTATTATTCACTTCAGGGTGAAATTGAAGTGCCATGATCCTTTGGTCCTTATTCTCTATCCCTGCAATTAGTCCGTTATTACTTTTTAAAATTGTATCAAAACCTTCAGGTGCTTTTGCCAGGTGATCTGCATGACTCATCCAAACGGTAAAGCTCTCGGGCATACCAGGAAAAGAGAAGCCACTTTCAGAGTGAACAGTTGAATGTCCATACTCTCCGACTTCACCTTTTTCAACTTTTCCATTGTGATACTGTCCAATGAGCTGCATCCCATAACAAATACCAAGTAGCGGACGGCCAGCTTCAAAAATTTTGGTGTAATCCGTTTCATCTTCAAAAACTGAATGAGGTCCACCAGAGAGAATGAATGCCAATGGCTTTTCATTTTTATCAAGTCTTTCAAACGCATCATCAACAGTAATAATGACACTTGAGTATCCAAGCTCTCTTGCCTTTCTCGTAATTAATTGGGTGTACTGAGAACCAAAATCAACAATCCATACATCACTCATAAAAAATCCTAATTTAACCTATAATTTGGTGCTTCTTTTGTAATTGTAACTTTATGCGGGTGACTCTCTTGTAGTCCTGCAGGAGAGATTTTTACAAACCTTGCCTTTTCTCTTAGTTCGCCCAAGTTCTTTGAACCTGTGTAGCCCATACCTGAACGAATCCCACCTAGAAGTTGATAAATATTTTCATACAATGGCCCTCTGTAAGGAACCTGGCCTTCAATACCTTCTGGTACTAATTTATTCTCTTCAGTAACTGCACCCTGCCCATAACGGTCTTTAGAACCCTTAACCATCGCACCAAGTGAGCCCATACCACGATACATTTTATAAGCACGCCCCTGATACAATACTCTCTCTCCAGGAGCCTCATCTGTACCAGCAAACAAAGAGCCGATCATTACAGTTTCCGCACCTGCGGCCAATGCCTTTACTATGTCACCAGAGAACTTGATGCCACCATCTGCAATAAAAGGTACTCCAGCTTTTTTACAAACATCTCTACAGTCTAGTAGAGCTTGAAGCTGTGGAACACCAATACCCGCAACAATTCTTGTAGTACAAATTGAACCAGGGCCGATTCCAACTTTAATGCCATCAGCACCGTGCTTGATTAGATCCTCACATGCTTCAGCAGTTGCCACATTTCCAGCTACAACATCAACTTCACTGCTTATCTCTTTTACGGATTTAAGCATCTCCATAACGCCTTTAGAGTGTCCATGTGCTGTATCAATTACAACTGCATCAACACCCGCCTCTATCAGGGCCTTTGCTCTTGCAAGCTCTTTTTCACCAACACCTACAGCTGCAGCGACTCTGAGCCTACCAAGCTTGTCTTTATTAGCATTTGGATAGTCCATAGATTTTTGAATATCTTTAATTGTAACGATACCAAGTAATTTATCGTCCTTGTCTACAACCGGTAACTTCTCAACTCTATTGGCATGAAGAATTTTCTTTGCCTCGGAAAGGCCAATACCTTTAGGGGCCACAACTAAACGCTCCCTAACTGTCATCATATCTTTTACTAATTTTGAATTGTCTGTTTCATAACGAATGTCTCTATTAGTCACAATTCCAACGACCTTTCCTTGCTCATCCACAACAGGAAAGCCTGAGAAGCCATACTTTCTAACTAGATCCTTAACCGCCAATAGAGTGTCTTCAGGACCCACAGTTATTGGATCAATAACGATACCTGATTCGTACTTTTTAACTTTTGTAACTTCTTTTGCCTGAACTTTAGCACTTAGATTTTTATGTATAACACCTATCCCACCAAGCTGTGCCATCTTGATAGCTGTGGCAGACTCAGTAACTGTATCCATTGCTGAAGACGCGATGGGGATGTTTAGAGAAATGTTTTTAGTGAATCGGCTTCCGAGATTGGCCTGGTGAGGAAGGACCTCAGAGTAGTTAGGCATTAACAGAACGTCGTCATATGTGAGCCCTGGCTCGTCTTTGTAGAACATAAAAAACCCTCGTTACAATTTAGAATATGTAACAAGAGTTTTACCACAAATAGCTGAAATTCTATAGATGAGTGCTTTTTTTCCCTGTCTAGTAATGCTTGGAGTAGTCCTTCTTAAAGCTTTTAAGCTCATCGATAAGCTGGTTTACTTCGCTGGAGTGACGCTTATTATTTTGGACTTTTTGATCCAAGCTCTTCTCAAATGCTGAATTAATATCATCAACAATTGCGGCCGGAGCAATCGAGGCAGGTACTCGGTTGGCAGTTTTCTTTTTCTCAACAGTTGGAGCTTGAATAGTCACTACTTTCACGATCTTTTTCGCAGGCACTTTTTTAACTTTTGCCTTTGTGACTGTCACAGGGGCCTGTTTGTCGAAGTCAAAGCCATAGTAATTCACTTTGGCCTTAGGCTTTCTTTTAACTTTTTTCTTTGGTGCAGGGACAACTGAGCGGTAATAGTCCATAGCACTCTCCCTCTTTGCACTTGCAGGAGTTCTTGATGCCGTCTTGATAAATATC
>JAGSHJ010000381.1 GCA_023954595.1 Bacteriovoracaceae bacterium
GACATTTGCGGCTGTTGAATTTAAGGCCGTCTACATCGTAGCGATTCTACTTCTTTGTGCGACAAGCGCACTCACACTTATATCAATTATTGGCAGACTTAATATCCCTAAGATGATGAAGCAAGAAAAGGATCACCTGCCGAAGAAATACGAAAATTTCGACAATCTCCTATCAAGCCTAAGACTTGCATACTACTGTCCTGTAGATTACGCCAACTCAGTGATGAACAAATTAAATCTTAAAGATCACGAACTTCTACCAATAGAGATCGACTTCGCAGAACATATAATCTCCAATGCAAAGGTAGTTCTTTTTAAACTTAAGTGCTTTAGAGCTGCAACTATTTGCATGCTAATTGGGGCCTTTCTAATTGTGTTACTGAAGTTTGCTTCACTGTAATCTCTAATTATACATGGCCTAAAAAAGGCCATGACAAACGTATTCTTATTTATACATAATCTATATCAGCTTTTATAGCTCTCCACATCATGGTCTAGAAAAGACCTATGCCCTAAGCTTTAAAAAACAAGTAAATACAGGGAGAGAATATGAAAAAGATTGTGATCTGTTCAAATGCTAATGAAGAGAGTTTTAAGACTCTTTCAGAAATTGAAAAACAAATAGATCTAACAGATTGCTCGGTGGAACTGCTTCATATCTGGAGCATGGAGGCCTACCCTATTGAGGATCATCATGTTGCGGCCTTCTATCCAAACAGGGACCAGGCACAAGTTATATCAAAAACAATGAAAGAGAAACTCGAAGTCCAAAAAGAAAGGTTTAAGAATATAAATCCAGAAAACTTTAGTACAGAGGTTAGAACATCCCCATCCCCTAAAAGAGCAATTGTAGATTATCTTAAAGAGAACAGTACAGATCTTGTAGTGGTTATCACTCCAGCAAAGAATAAACTAAAGAACTTCTTTCATAGCTCATTCACAAATTACCTAACAGCTCATGCCCCATGTGATCTTTTAATGATACGTCAAAAATAAAGGTATATAGGCCTTGGGAGGGTGCTTTGCAGTTTGGATACTACGCTAAGAGATACCTAAAAGATGTGGTATATGGTGCCAACGACGGTATCATAACTACATTTGCGGTGGTCGCGAGTATTGAAGGCGCAAAGCTTGGAACTTTCGCTATATTAGCGGTAGGTTTTGCTTCGTTATTTGCGGATGGTTTCTCAATGGCAACGTCAAGCTTTCTGGCCAACAGTTCAGATCAAGACGCGAAGAGTGATGTCTGTGAAGAAATCGTAGAAGAGAATCCAACAATAGCGGCCTTAGTAACCTTCTTGGCCTTCATGAGTGCAGGTTCCACTCCCCTGCTTCCTTATGTATTTATAAGTTCACACAGGGACAACCTCTACATGCTATCTGCTATAATAGCGATAACTACGATGTTTCTAATTGGAGGCTTTCGGACAAAGGTCACAGGCAAGAATTTTTTTATGGCCGGAGCTGAGATGGCACTCCTAGGTGGTACAGCTGCTACGGTCGCCTTCTTTATTGGTGAGTTTGCAGGAAGGTATCAATAAAGATTAGAGGGGCACCAGGCCCCTCACAATATATCCTAGTCTTCTCCAAGGATCTTCTTTATTGCTTTAGAGGTATTAGACCTACACTCACCTTGTGTATCTTTACCTTGAAAATCAAGATGCAACGGTTCATGGTGTGGAAACGTCGGGCTGGATTGATAAAGATAATGGCCTTTGAGCCCATCTTCCTTATCGTAGGAGTGGAACCACAACCTCATTATCTTGAAAACGACAGCAGATTTTACGGCTGATCCATTATGCTGGTTGCCCATTTCGATACAAAACTGTTCAATCTTTGAGTTCATATCTACTTTGTCATTGATATCAAATTTGTATTCCCCTACAGAGAATCCGTATAACCCAAAATTCTTTAGCTCATTTACACCAAAAGCCATAGATTCGCCTCCCCATGGAAGGTTACCCTGATTCATAAACTCTAGACTCTCCTTAGGCGTTCGAGAGATATCTCTAGAGAAAAGAAAATTAACGATCTCCCTAACTTTTCTTGATTCTTGCTTCCAATAAGTTTTCTTCTCTTCTTTTTGATACTCTTCAATAGTCCCATCAGGGTTAGTAACTCTAACTGGTGTATATGTTGATTTGTCATAGGGCACAGGAACTATTAAAGAATAGATGATCTCGTGCATAAGCGTTGCCACAAGGTTGGATAGATCCATCTTTGAGATTAATCCATTATCTAGCTTTATACTTTTACTATACCTTACTGCCACCTGAACTAGATCCGGAGCATTGTTAATATCTGTACCATCATCGTCTTTTACATCTATCAACTCAAATGGGACAATGGACCAGCTGAATGATTTAGCCGTCTGAAACAAGCTGTGTCCAAAAAAGTTATCTTTTTCTTTAATTGCAGTAATCTTCTTAGCAAACTCCGTCAAAACCTCATCGAATCCATAATCTACAAGCCCCTCAGACTGACTTTGATTAAGCTGGCGCTTTAGATTTATCATATGCGACTTTAATCCATTTAAGATTTCAGGATCGGCCTCAATATCCTCTAGTACAGGGTATAAATGATTATAATTTTCATACAAGTCAAATAGGTAGACCTTACCATCAATAACTACTCCGTCTCCACCATTGCCTTCCCTTCCAGCAAAGGCCCCAAAAGCTACACATAGCCCTATTAATAAAATAAACTTTTTCATTACTGCTCCTTAGTCTTTTTATATCTGTTTTTTATTTCTAATAATGGAAATAGCGACACACTTAACTGATAGACTGCCGACTTGTCGTCAGTGTCCTCTAGAAATGATGTCAAATGCCTTCTGAAATCTTTAATCATTTCCTTGGCCTTAGACATCTTCTCAGGAGAAGTTGTGACCATCATAGATGATTGATCTCTCTTCTCAATTGGTGTTGATTCAAGGCTTTCAATCGCTTTGTTTAAAATGTTTTTTATATTTTCAAATTGTGACTCATCATCATCGATAAATAAAATTTTTGATTTTTTTATATTTGATGAGAGATTAAAAAAATAGGCGTTTATTGATTTAAATTTTTCAATCGTTAAAAACTCAATATTACTGTTTAATAGTTTTAATCTTTCTTCAGGCATTAAATCACTATTGATGCAAATAAAGCGAATGCCAAATATATTTTTTTCCCCTAGAGAGTGTTTAAGCTTAAGAACTTCATTTAGGTTTTGCCATTGAAATAAGACGCAAAATCCGCCTAGTTGTTGTGCTTCTGATGCAAGATCTTGAATATTCCCTATCTTGATTAAGGGCTTTAGTTCTTGATTGATTTCAATTAATTGAGGTGATAATGAATAGATGTTGAATTGCTTATTCATTGCTTTTAATTGAATCTAAAATTGTATTA
>JAGSHJ010000177.1 GCA_023954595.1 Bacteriovoracaceae bacterium
GTTGTTTGAGAAAACCTACCGCCATATTGTTGACCATTTCGGTCCACTGTTTCTTGCGGTCTGAGGGTCTAATATCTAAAGCATGATCTAAAAATTCTCTATAGGATTTGTTCGACTCTAAGACTTCTAAGTCTTTGATATCGTAAAGAGTGGCACTTAAAGAAGTGCAAATAAAAAGTGAGAGAATCATCCATAATTTACCCATAGATCTATTCTAATGGGCCAATGGACGCGTCGTCAAATATTGAGTTTTATTGATTTTATCCGATAAGTCCTTTGGAGTAACTCAATGTCTAATGCAGCAAAAAAGAATAATTTAGAAGAGCAGGCAAAGCGCGAACAGCAGCGTATAGCCGAGCGTGAGCAGTGGCAAAAAGAATTCATTGCTAGACAGAATCTAATGCAAAGTCAGATGGAGCACCGTAGGCAATTGCAGAAGCTCCCAAAGTCGACTTGGATTTTCCTAGGGGCCATGTCACTTATGCTTGGAGCCTCGGTGATCTTATTTGTAATGAGCTTTAATCCGGCCACGAGTGGGCTTGTAGATAAAGTCATGTCCATATTTAAATTTTATTAAATTTTAGGCCAATTCAATTCATCAATTAATTTGTCTTTTAACTGTAGGCCTAATTGGGTAAAGGGAATGACGATAAAGTTTGCTACCATCTGGTTGAAATGAGCGGGAGTGACTTCACCAATATCCATTCCTGTATAATATCGAATATTCTGCTTATCGACTTGAACTTTGAGAACTGGAACGCCGTTGCAATCGTCGCAAGTTAAAAGATAATTTCTAAAGCGTACAGAGTTCTGCTGGTCCTCGTAGATATTTATATGAAAGCCCTTGATTTGTAGAAAGGAATCAAATTTGAAAGGCAAATCCCGCAGATCATTAATAATGGCAAAACTAAAGTAATCAAAATAGAATTCTAGTTTTTCCCCGAGTTTATTTTCAGGCAGGTTAAAACTTAAGAACTGCTGAAGGCTGATTGGTTTTAAGTCTTCTCCAGTTCTGATCAATTGAAAAGATCCTGCAAATTGGTTTGCGGAATGTACTCTAAGAGTCTGTTTGACCTTATCTTGGGAAATCTGACTCGAAAGACAAAACTTCAAACTTTTTCTAGAGTTAGGTACAGAAAGATTATTGAACTTGATAAGTTGGCATTCATTGCTAAGTTTAAAAACCTGACTTTTTTGAAGAACTTGAAACATATAAGATTTCATTTCTCTAAAGAGGATTGAGTTTATATTGGTTTGGCTTGGAAGTTCTCTTGGAATTTGTGCCAAGACTGAAGTCGTAAGGATTAAATAAACAAAAAAATGCTTCATTCTTTAGGCCTATTATCTATCACTTTAAGAAGCCCTTCTTCTATTGACTTGATATATTCTTGGACTAGGTTTCTTACTAGGTTAAGGTCGGTATTACTTAAGAGTCTTGTAAATGTAAGCCTGAGTTCATCTAGAAATCTAGAGTTTTGCACACCCGTGGCTTGGAATTCAGTTGTTGGAAAGATCCAGTTATGCCACTTGATAAAATCAGCCAGTCTGGCAATGGTTCCTTGAAGAACACTATATGAGAAAAATCTTTGAAAAGTTGCAGCTGCGATTGGAGTGTTGTCTGAGTTTAAATAGGTCACAGGGGAGATACCGCTATCTTTAGCGATGACTTTTAAGGCATATGCGGAGCGCCCTCGGTTCATAGACCATTGTGAGTGCTTACGAGAGTAGCTTACGTTATATCCATAAAAGGTATATATAACTCTACTTTGATCATCATTAAAATTATAAGTGGCGTTCATAAAACGTTGTTCGCGAATAAAGAACTCTGCGATCTTGCCGTTTACTGTTCTTCTTATCGTGAGCCTAAAAAGCTCAACATCATCCCAGGACATAAGTCTATATAGCTTTGATGTTTCATTCTTCTTTAAAGCAAAACTTCTTTCACCATTAAAGAACTGCTTCTTAGAAATTGGTTTTAGGTCGCTACCTTTTGTAACAATAAGTTCTTTTAAATTTAGTTGATCTTTACAGCCGGTATAGTAGGCAGACTCGGAAAGAGTATCTTCACCTTTTTTAATATTTAATTGAACTTTTGCCAGTACTTCTCCGCCCGGAATATTGGTCCACAGACAATTGACATTAGTATGGCTTTTGTAAGAGGCGTTATAACCTTCTTTTTGTACGATATAGTTCTTTGATAGCTCCGATATTTTTAGTTGGAGGGGGGCACGAAATTCTTTGATAAGATCATCCACTCCAAAGGCAACTCTTGGTAATTTGGGCGCAGCTGTGGCATTTAAACTACCAAGTAGCAAAATGAATATAGCTAAGAGCTTCAATCTTATTCCTGAATAAAGCTGTTAGTTCTAGGGTTGTAGTAGAGCTTCAGTCTAACTCTCTCAGACCTAGAGCCTCTAAAGGGTTTAAGTTCAACTTTGAGTTTTACAACCTTCTTATCTAAATATCTAAGCCCCATAGGATTAAACTTAATTCCTGAAAGCATTAGGTTCTCTAAAGTAAGAATCGCCTCTTGTTTAATGCCCCCACCTTTAATAGTGACTTCAATACTTTTCTTAATATTGTCGGCTCTTGCAAGAGTCTTATCAATCCTCATTCCTAGGATCTTTTGACCTGAAGGAGTTTGAAGTGCATAGGGTTTTACCGATTTTAAAACCGTATCGAGGGCAATACTGTTTCCCGGAAAGCTGTTAATTTCAAGTTCACTAAAACTTCTATGAAGGTCGAGTCTTCTTAATTTTTTAAGTTGTCTAATATAGTCCTGAAAACTATAGGCCGTGGCCCTAGTCACAACCATAAGCTTTGTTCTTAGTTTATCTTTGCTTCTTCCAAAAAGACCAAGTCCCCATTCTCTACCATTTTCTTCTCTTACTGTATGAGTTGAGACCACCATAGTTGAAGTGTCTTTAACTAAGTAGAGCTGCGGATTTTGAATTGAAAGAAGAGTAACTGGCGCAGTAACTTCACCTTCAATTGAAGGATTTATAACACCATAGTTAAAATTATAATTCTTAAGAACCACTAGCTCAGAATCAAACTTATTAATTGATACAGTTCCACTAATGTTTAATCCGGCCTTCGCTTCTTTTACAATACCAGGAGTAGGTGAAACAAATACTGTAGAGCCATGTGAGTAACTAATATCTGCCATATTCGGAATTAGCTGAGTCACAGTTTCAACTTGAGACACTTCCTCACGAGCAACTCTTGTTCCTAGGACGCTTCCCAAAAGATTCGATCCTAATTTAAGAGCCAAATCGATTGTTCCGCCACCTAGAGTATTTAAAACTACGTCCGTAGCATCTCCAGTATCAGTAGTGGCAGAGGCAATCTGAGCAGTCATATGATTAAAGCCTTTTTCAGAAACCGAGTAAATCTCTGTCGTAAGTTGAACTAAAGCTGAAGGGTTGAACTCTTCAAATGAATCTAATAGTGGAAGAAGAGCAATAAATCTTGTCTTTAATTCTTCATTTGAAAGCCAGAAGTTTATCTTCTTTAAACTCTCAACATTTATATATCCTTCCTCCGGAGTAAGAATCGATCCAGGAAACATGATTGAATTAATACGGCTAACAAGTGTCCGCGCCGTAATATTTTGACTTACATAAGTACATCTCTTGAGCTCTTCATTACATTCAGCTTTAGATGGACTGTCTTCTAGGCTACCTGCAAAAGAGATAGAGATAGACGAGAGCACAATTAGTAAGGGCAGTAAGATCTTCATAAATTCCTCAAAATGATAATGATTTTAAGGTTTTCTACAAATCGCTTCTTATTTAGGCAACTGCGAAAAAGCGACTATATAACAAATATAGGCCCAACTTATGGTGCGATGCGTTTCGAACTCACTATTTCTAGACATTTGTGGAGTTTACGTCTTAAAATCTTCTCTTTCCAAAAAATACTATAGAGAGGAAGTAAGCATATGAGCGATATTCAAGTCCCCGAAAAGCCGACCGAGGTCACCCATCTGATCAAAGGAAAGTGGGAAGCTGGGAATAGCGAATCCTACTCAGTTCATAGCCCTTATTCTGGCTCAATTGTTGGAGAAGGAAAGGGAGCTGACAGTAGTCTCGTTGATAAGGCAGTGACTGCCGCAAATGAAGCTCAGAAGGCTTGGGCCAATACCCCCTTAAAAGAAAGAACCGGGGTGATGTTTAAGCTTCGTGAAATTCTTTTAAGAGATATTGATAAAATCGCTAAAGTTGTATCAGTAGAAAACGGTAAGACCCTCGGAGAGTCTAAGGCCGGGATCATGAAAGGAGTTGAAGTTCTTGAATACGCCATCTCTCTTCAAAATTTAGATAGTGGCGCAAAGATGGAAGTTTCAAGGGGTGTTTTCTGTGAATATAGAAGAGAGCCCCTAGGAGTTATCGCAAATATTACTCCCTTTAACTTTCCGGCCATGGTGCCCATGTGGACCCTTCCTATTGCTATCACTCTTGGAAACTCTTATGTCTGGAAACCTTCAGAAAAAACTCCACTAACAAGTTTATATATTGGTGAGGCCTTTAAAGAAGCTGGTCTACCTAACGGTGTTCTAACCATTCTTAATGGTGGAGTCGAAACTGTTAATGCCATAATCGATCATCCTTTTGTTAAGGCCATTGGTTTTGTCGGTTCTTCTAAAGTAGCGAAGTTGGTTTACTCTAGAGCTGCGGCACTTGGAAAGAGAGTCTTGGCCCTAGGTGGAGCAAAAAATCATATTGTCCTTTTGCCCGATGCGGACCCTGAAATTGCTGGACGAGGAATTAGTGATTCTTTTACTGGCTGCGCGGGGCAACGTTGTATGGCCGCTTCGGTCTTACTCGCAGTAGGTGATACTCAAAAACAAATTGATGCTATCGTGACTCGGGCAAAATCCCTAACTTTAGGAAAAGATATGGGGGCCATTATTACAAAAGAGCAGGTGGACTTTTTAAATCAGGCCATAACTCGAGCTGAAGAAGCTGGGGCTAAGGTTATTCTTGATGGAAGAGATGCCACAGCTCCAAAAGGTTTCGAAGGTGGATATTGGTTAGGTCCAACAATCCTAGACGGTGTTGATCCAGGTTCAGAAGCTTCTAAAGTAGAGCTCTTTGGGCCAGTTATCTCTATCGTTAGAGTTGAATCGATCTCTGAGGCTATGAAGATTGAAAATGAAAATGAATACGGAAACGCCTGTAGTGTTTTTACAACAAATGGTGCCCTCGCTGAAAAAGTTGTCAGTAGCGCAAGTGCCGGAATGGTAGGGGTCAATATAGGTGTCCCTGTTCCAAGAGAGCCTTTTAGTTTTGGGGGAGTTAATCATTCTAAGTTTGGCCACGGAGATATTACAGGAACAAATAGTTTAAATTTTTGGAGTGACATGAAGAAGGTCACGACTAAGTGGGAATCGCAAAAAGATTCTAACTGGATGAGTTAAGGAAATATTATGACTGAAGAAATGAAAAGAACAAATCATGTGGTTCTAACCAGCCACTCAAATCAAGTTTACAAAGAAAGTGTGCCAATTCATTGGGGTGCTAAAAATCCTGCGGAAAGAGGACCCATCGTGGCGACTATTTCTGATAAAGGAAATAGAAATGCTATCGGAACCCATAGTGGCTCTTACACGGTTTATCGTGCTCTTTCGATTGCAACAGGACATTTTCCAAATGATCATGTGGCAGATCTTGTAAACACTCATGCCACCACAGTTATTGGCCCCCATGATTCATGGAAAGATCCTGAGAAGATTGTCTCAATTGATCCTTGGGGAGCTCAGATCAACGAGCACTTTAAAGACTATATTGATCAAGGTGTTGATGTCAGACCTACGATTGCCGTTACTCAGGCTCGTCTTGGTATTATGGAAATTAAAGATGCTATTGCAAAGGGACGTCTTCCCATTGATGGAAATATAGTGACTAAAGAAGGTGATATTAAAGTGACGAAAGTTGCTATTGAACCGGTTTGGTATCTTCCTGGGATTGCTAAACGCTTTGATATGGATGAAGGAGAACTTAGAAAAGTTCTATTTCAAGAAACTGGAGGTATGTTTCCAGAACTTGTGACTCGTCCAGATTTAAAAATCCTTCTTCCTCCAATTGGAAGTTCAACTGCTTATGTCTTTGGAAACCCTGATGATCTACAAAATCCAGATATTGAACTCACTTGTCGTGTACATGATGAGTGTAATGGATCTGATGTCTTTGGTTCAGATATTTGTACCTGTCGTCCTTATTTAACCTGGGGAATTGAAGATGCAGCAAGAACGGCTCAAAGAGGTGGAGTTGGATTAATTGTTTATTTTAGAAAAGAGGGAAGGGCCCTAGGGGA
>JAGSHJ010000131.1 GCA_023954595.1 Bacteriovoracaceae bacterium
ATGTAAGTACCAATGACAATGGAGATAGATCCAATTATAACCCTTGGTATCCACTTTGATTTAAACATTGAAATACTAAGTTGTTGAAAGACTACTGCCATAATACTAAGTGCTAGAATTATTTTGGCAAACATCATAGTTGCATCCTTTCCACTCAAATCAAGAACAGTCTTCAGGTGATGTCCTAAGAAACTATGAAGGACTCCAATAAAGCTTGTAAAGACCATAGCTAAAAGTATAGGCATGTAGGATTCTTTGATACTAAACTTCCATCTCTGAACAAGCTCTTTAAATTTAACCTCTACAGTTTCAAGTTTTGGTTGCGTGGCTGATGTGAATAAACAGAAAGTAGATAGTAGAAACACCCATACCGTTGCAGTATAAATCACTAATTCAAAATCAACTTGCTTTACTAAAATAAGAATAGGCCCCACAACCCTACCAATATTCAAACACATTGAGTTTCTAGTCAGAACCTTAAGGTGATTATCACTTCCAATCAGATCAAGCTGCCATGCCTGAGAAACTGGCACTATTGCTGAGGCCAAAAGCCCATAAATAATCCTAGATGCAAAAACCATTACAACCTTTATTGCTAGTGGGATTTGCTCATTAAAAATAAATAATGATGAGATGAGGGCAAAGGACAACATCATCCCAAACATTCCAAAGCTTAGAACTCGCTTCCTACCCAACCGGTCACTCTTAGCTGCCCAAAACGGACCCATTCCAGCGAATAGAAAAGAACCAACACTTATTGCCAAGATGATGGTTGAAGTAACAACACCAGTTTGCTCTGCAATATAGGGTATCGTTGTGTACAGGACCATTTGAATACAGCTAAATGTGAAAGTATTTAGGTAGGCCAGATATATTTGTCTATTCATATGTTCTCTTTTTAACTATTAAATATTTACGTTTAGTGTGAGGCCTACATTAGTTCGCTCAGGCCTTAGGTCATCAGCGATGAATCGAATGTTTGGCGCAATTGAGATGTCTCTATTAAAAAAGTAAGTCATAGCAAGTGTTTGCTGTAGTACCCTATCCTCAATCTTTGTCTCCTTCTTCATTTGATAGTAGGAGAAGATGTCTGTTATAAATCTAAAGGACACATTTCTTCGAACATAAAGCTCACCAGAAATGTTGCCTCTAAACTTATGCTCAGTTTGATAAGGCAATAATGACCTTTCTACGCCACTATATGTGGTTTTGGATTTATCGTACTGATAGTTTTCATAAGTTAGAGATGCTGCAATGTATGCGGCCTTATTAATTTTATAGGCGGCGGCATGAGAGATCGAAAAACCAGAATGAAGGCCATAATCCCTATAAATCCCGCGTGTGACATGTTGATATTTTAGAAAAGTCACATTCTGTAATGAACCAATATAATAAGTTCTAAAATAACTAAGAGTTGGATCATCCGCATCTATGTCTTGGTGATTCTCATCAAAGTCCTTTTGATTTTTGGCATTATCTGTATCAATGCTACTGTGAAAAGGTGTCGTTGAATAAATCCCAACCTGCATAGAGAGATTATCTTGTTTAGTCAGCCTATATTTTATTCCAACATTGCCACTCATATTAACAAGTCCTGCCGACTCTTCAGCATTTTGAATATTAGGTCTCTCTGGCGAAAGAGGTTCCTCAATAGATCCTCCACTGTAGGTGAACGTAGAATATAAACTCCACTTATTAAGAGCACCTGAGAGAGTTTTAAGTGTAGGGTTTTCTATAACGTCTTTTGAACCGGCCTTAGCTGATTCGGCCATAACACCCACGTTTGCGATTCCTAATAAAAGAAGAGGTAGAACAATCTTTTTCATATATTAATTTCCGTTAGTAAAAAAGTTTATAAAGCTTGATTTATATGTCGTATTTTTAAATTGCTCATGACCCAGTAGAGCGTTTGCAATAACTGCAGAACGCCAAGACATGAGGCTTGTTTGTGGATCAGCAATCCCATGCCCATGACGGCTATAATTCATTGTATAGATTTCGTTTTCACCAAAATCACCTACTAATTTATAGTCCCTTGCCATATTTGGACGTCCTAGTTCATCAAATGAAATTTTGTCATGTAATCCATCAAGAAAATCTGGCAATTTTGTTTTAAACCCAGTGGCAAGAATGATGATATCTGCTTCAATATCTTCGTCTCGCTCATTAAGGCGATTTTTAACTCGGCACACATAATGGTCTGAGTCTCTATCTAAGGCCTCAAGCCACCTCATAGGAAGAATGTCATACGCGGGAAACGCTTTATGATAAAACTTGTCTAGATAAAGCTCATTATATAGTTCTTGAAGGTAACTAGGAGTATTTCCATCACTTGTAAGTAGAAGACTCTCTGTGAAGGAGTCTTTATTTTTTTGAGACAGAGAATGAAAGTTTGATACAAATTCAGGAGTAAACACCTCGTTAGTGAAAGGTCCCTCATCCAATGGCATCAAATTTTCTCGACCTGTTATAAGTTTTACCGATTGAGATCTACCCCATTTGTCTTTGAGCATATTTCTGAAGATTTCAACACCGGTCTGCCCGCCACCTACTATTAAGACTCTTTTTCCATCAACACTTAGATCTTTTATCTCTTTGCTCTTTGCATGGAAAACCTTATGTCCTAGGTGACTGCGAGCACAAGCTGGAATATTTGGGCGCGGCCCTGATGCCACACATAGCTTTCTGCCTTCATATTCGCAATTCTCACTAATAACCTTAAACTTGTCCCCAACATGCTCTACACCTAAGACTTTTGAGTCAAACTCAGTAAAGTCAGAAACCTCGCGAGAGACCCATTTACAATAAGCTTCAAATTCAAACCTTGTTATGGACTGCCTACCGGTGTTTAAAAAGTGATAAAACTGACCATTACTAACTAAATAATTTAAAAAGCTGTAAGGGTTAGTGGGCATTACAGGTGTTACAAGATCTTTCAGGTAAGAGGTCTGCATCGTAGCATCACCAAACATAAGCTCAGGATGCCAACTAAACTCACTCTTACCATCCAAGAACTTCAGTGAGATTGATTTTAAAGGTGCAAGTAAGGCAATTAAGCTTAGATTAAATGGCCCTATCCCCACACCTACTAGATCGTAAATGTCGTTTTCTTTTTTCATAATGAATATCTTTTAATTGGATTTTCTATTAGGCTACCAAGCCTTGGCACAGGTCTTACAGGCAGCTCACTATACCCTTCTAAAAATCGAACCTTGTTCACGAGTACCTTTTCAAAACTTGTCCGCATAAGATCGAGCTCTGAAGGTATTTCAACTTGTACTTCTTCCTTGTACCTTTGAATCATATGCCCAAGAATCCCGTAGAATGTCTTCTCATCCATGACGTTATGGTCTTTTAAAACTCGAGAAACATATCGTAGAACCGTTATAAAGTGACCGGTGATAAGATCATGAATCAAGTGCTCAGGTGCAAGTTTATCTAATTGTGCACATACACCCTCATTAACATGAATGGACTTACTGGATATTCTTAAGTCTCCATGGAAATCTTTTATGATGAGTCTTGAAGGCACATTATCTTTCAAAACCAAAATAACATTTTGTCCATGACTCACTAAACCAAGTCCGTGTTTAACCTGTAAATGATACAAAGGGATAACAACACTTTGGAAATATCTAGAAATCCACTGCTGTGGTGAAATTCCAGATTCATTTATAAGTTCTGAGATAAAGCTCGTTTCAGAGTTTTTACAGAATAAGGCCGCTGTTGGGATGGCCTTTTCATAAGAATGTAATTTAGTTCTTACAGCTTCACGCCAAACAACGCCTAAAAGCTCTTTATAGCGATATGATGAGTTCTCGATATCATCAAAATATTGATTTTTAACCCTAATGGCCGCAACTTCTTTCAGCACATCAACTCTATCTGCTAGAAATTCATCCTGTTCGACAACCCCCTGTACAAACTCTGAGATCTTGTACCCTATCTTGATATACTTGGAAGGAATCCCTCTGACACATGATGTATTTAAAATTGATAAAGACTGTTTGATATCAAATGATGACTTTGCTTTTTTCTGAGATAGCGTTCTTATACTTATTTGTGGAGTGTACTCTTGTCCAACTTCACCAAGGTCTATAATCTTACCAGTACAGATCTCCTCAGCAAATTGGATTTGAATATACCTATCCCACTGCCATGGATGCACAGGAAAGATTAAATGTTCTTCGGTATCAATATCTCGTATGAGTTCTTTATCTAATGTTTCAAGTGTCAAATCAACATTGTCTACACTCTCACTTATTCCATATTCTAAAATACTTTTATGAGCGGCAACCCAACGCAGTTTGAATCCAAGACCGTACTCGGGTGCATATTTTAGTATTTCAGAACCTCCCCAACCAATCCTTCCCTTATTCATGATAAGTTTAGGGTGCGCTGGTAGCAGCCTATCTATTTGTTCATAATCTAGTTTAAATAACTCACTCATTTGTGTCTGTTCTAGATTCTCGTAAACTTTAAAGTCAGAGAAAATAGTTTGATTGCCCTCTTCTAAGAACTTTGAAAGAGTATCTCCACTCATGCCACAGATGTGTTGAATTTCTTTAAAAAATGAGTTCATGGTGTAGTTCATGACTTGCTTATTTGAGATGAACTTTTTAAGAGAGCTAGCATCTACATGAAGATTACCCCACGCACCGATTGTGCCTTTGAAGATGTACAGAAGATTGTCACCTATTTGTAGTTTATACTCTGGCCCATCTTGAATAGGTTTGAGGATTTCTTCAAATTGAAGTTCCTCGATGGCCTTAACGATTAGATTTCTATGAATGAGATAAAATTGTTCACAATTAGAGAGCACGATCAAGCTCCTTAAAAAACCTAGTTCTGTCGCATTCTAAAAGAGCTGCTTTCTTATGAGGAAAGTTAAAAAACTTATTTAATTCCCAGCCAGGAAGGCGTTCGGACAACTTCAAGATAGCTATATTATCAGCACGAGGTTCACCATAGACCCTTTGGGTTCTTTCATCATCCTCTAGTAGGAACTTACTCACGTGCATTAAGGAGTCATATACGATGCGTGTCTTTAAATAACTTTTCTCCCCAATCAATAAGTGAATACCGCGATCATACACGTCAGGATCACTGTACGGAGCGATCCTATCATCATAGGCCCAGTAAGCTTCAAAATACCCAACAGGAGTATTCTCAACTTCAAATATAAGTGGAAGTTGGTATGAGCTATTTTTAAGACTTAGAAAGTATTCTCGTAGTTTTTCACGAGACTGGTTTAACTCCCAAAACTCACTTACAAAATCTTGGTTGTGCCATTTATGAAACAAATCCAGATCCCGCTCCTCCATAACCCTAAAAGAGAGACTGACGCCTTTCTTGTTAGTGGCCTGATAGAGTGTTCCCGATCTAGAGGGTTTAAGTTTACGTAGTTTTTGTATAGGGTTTTCTATTTTATTATAAATATCCCATGGACTACTTGTCGTATTTTCATTAATTCCAAGAAGGCAGCATCTTGCATTACCCTTCTGGTATAGATATTTAGAATTTAAAATGTATTCTAAAAATGGTGTACTATTGTGTTTCTTATTGAGCTTATAAATAAAGGTTCTAAAGTCATTGAGTAACTCAAACTCAATTGATTCATCACTTTTTGCTAGCGATGAAATTGTAGAGAAGATGGTATTAACAACTAGGTAGTATCCAAAGACCTTATTTACATCACTATCAGATAAGATATTTCCGTTGTCTTTGGAGATTGTATCCACTGTGTCTGAAAACTTTGAATAACCTTGCTCAGAAAGACCACTGCCTTGGCAGTCTCTATAGGTCGCCTTATAGGGTACATTGTCTTTTATTGTCACAAGTATGTTTTGCATATGAGCACCAAGAAGAACACCATGCTCAATCGACAGTTCTAAAAAAGGTGACACAACATGGTCTAAAAAGTTTGAAAACCAGTGTTTTCTTGCAAACCTGATATTGTTCTCATGATTGCGGGTCATGCTCTCTATTTGAGCGTGTGCCAGAGATTTGTGAGTTATGGGATTAATTTCGCAAAGAGAGCTCAATAGATACGTTTGACTTAGATCAGTCACACTTTTAAAGTTTTCTCTAAACTGGACAATTGTATCAGCAAGAACTTCTCCCTGTTTAGACTTTAGGCCACAAAAAAATGGCTCGCGTAGTACATCTAAAGCTAGATTACTACTTGTAAGCTCGTCCAAGACTCTATCAACTTGTTCCCCTCTGATTGATTCTTCAAGTTGAAGGTGCCTTATGGAATTAGTAAGCCTAATGTCCATGGAGAACTTTGGCAGAAGTGGTGAATGTTCATTATAAAGCGAGCGCATAGATGAAAGAGCATGAAATGTATTTCTCCCTTGACCAAGCTCCTCTATTTCCTCAGATGTGAAATGTCCTTTGGGTTTTATATTTCTCCACTGCCAAGGGTGCATTGGAACATAAACGCTGTTTTTATCCGCTTGCCCTAGATCAAACTCAACTAGGGTCTTCAAGGACTCTTTATAAGTCTCTAGCTCATAGTTACTATAAAATACGGATGGATTAACCTTAAGCCAAAAGAGCTTGAGTACTCCATCCAATTCAGGCGAATAAGCGGCTAATTCATGCTTATCCATGCCTTCTTTACATTTAGGATACGGGTGAAACGGATGGCCTAGGAGCAATTGCTTCTCTGAATCTAGATAGTTTTTAATTTCTAGATTTAGATTAGATTCTAAAATTTGAGAAATATTATCTCTACTAGAAATAACAAAGCTTTCAAACTCTTCAGGGTTACTAGCAAAGTTCATTGCCAGCAACTTGACTAGTTTTTCAAAATTTATCTGCTCACCATTGAGAGAAAAATCATCTCTAAAACAGTGTTGACCTAGAAGGGATTTCTTTTCAAAGTTTATTAAGACTGTACCTTCACTAAGATGTAGCTCTATACCTTCTTTTACTAAAACTCTTTCATCTTCATGATAGTCACGGATGAAAGAGTTCAGTAAGCTTTTGGCGCTACATTTATTTGAAAGTCCTAAATAGTCCAAGGACATCTCTACTCCGCTGTGCTCTTATCTTTCACCAAGAAATTTTGATACAACAAAGTCAAGGCCTACGTGAGTTGCCCCTTCACCACATACAACACTTGCTGAAGCAGCAGGCATCATAATTGTTACATGGTGTGGATGACCCCAATAAAGATAGTCATTGTCAGCAAGACTTGCATCTAGAACGTTTTGACCAATTGAACAATCAGCATCACCGTCAATCGCATAAGCTTTCGATTCTACTAGCCCAATTGTGGAAGCTGTATTGTCAGCAAGTAAAAGTGCGCTATAGCTACATGTTACACCGTCTTGAATGAAGGTTGCTTTTACAAGCCCGTTATCTAGTGTTCTGTCAGTTACAAGTGTTTCAAAATTCACTTGAAGCTCTTGGTGAGATAGTGGCCCTTGTACTTGCTCATTGAAAGCACCACATTTATAGCCTTGGGCCTTTGCTTCCCATCTTGCTCCATCTAGTACTAGATCGTTGTTTGCAAAAGCTGTAACTGAAGCAAATGCCATAAAAGTGCTTAATAATTTCTTTTTCATATGAACTCCTTTGATGAAGAACAATAGAGCATACAAAAGTTTGACATGTCAAACAGAAATACACAAGTACATACAAATCAAGGTAGTAATGTTTGATTAAAGGCCGTATTCAGCTGTGAATTGTTGGATTAGAGCTTATTAGAATTTGGTCTCAGCGTATTTGTTAGTTTTGAGATGCTGGTAGCCTTAGACCCTTACACCAGTCAATTTTCTTTTTTGTCTTTCCAAAGTAAGGGTAGGCCAGGCCGTTTTTTAAAAGCTTCTCACTTAGGTCTTGTCCGTCGACTTTAACTTTTGCGACCATTCTAAAGTATTTCCCGCGAGAGACTTCTTCAAGATCG
>JAGSHJ010000099.1 GCA_023954595.1 Bacteriovoracaceae bacterium
GTTGGAAGTATGGTTCTGATCTATAGCGGTGGATACTTCAAGAGTGAGAAAAATCAATTTGGCAGGTTTGGCCTTTTCACACTAGCATTTTTGGGCTCGATGCTTGGACTTCTTTATTCAAAAGACATGATTGAGATGTTTATCTATTGGGAGCTCACAAGTCTAACTTCCTTTTTACTGATAGGTCTAAAATATACGGATAAAAAAACAAGGGAAGCAGCTCGTATGGCCCTCTTGGTCACTGCAGGAGGTGGGCTGTGTTTATTGGGTGGTATTGTATTAGTTGGTGAACAAGCACAGAGTTATCAATTCAGTGACATCAGCGGGGTTGTTCCAAGTACTGGAGCTGTAATTCTTTTTCTTTTAGGAGCTTTTACAAAGTCTGCACAAGCACCATTTCATTTTTGGTTGCCGGCCGCAATGAAGGCCCCCACTCCGGCAAGCGCATTTTTACACTCTGCTGCCATGGTTAAGGCCGGCCCCTATTTGGTTGCTAGACTAAATCCCATATTTTCACAAAGTGATCTCTGGAGTACGACACTTGTGGTTGTTGGACTGTTAAGTGGAATTATAGGTGCTTGGATGGCACTCATAAATAAAGACCTTAAGGCCATTTTAGCCGGACTAACCATACTTGCCCTAGGTCTGTTATTTACTCTTCTAGGTGTTGGTACTGCTCATGCCATGGAAGCATTTTTTGTATTCTTGCTGGCCCACTCCCTCTATAAGTCTGGCCTATTCATGACTACAGGGATCGTTGATAAAAAGATCGGTACCCGTGATATTTTTAAACTCGCCGGGGCCGGAAGATTATATCCCTTACTTGGACTATCATTTGTTATGGGTGTTCTCTCTCTTGGGGGTGTGATTCCAACATTTGGCTTCGTTGCCAAAGAAGCATTGATTAAATCAATGAAGGATAGTTCCTTTTTTATCTTGAGCTTAACCGTTTTGATTGGATTAGGTGTTGGTGGACTTAGGTTAATTGTACCTCTGATAAAAAAATCTAAAAGAACAGTGCGAGTTAAGGTTGGAAAAAGTCTTCTAGCACCCTCACTTATATGTACAGGCCTTGGTGTCATACTCGGAATCTTTCCTGGTGTTTTGAACTGGCCAATAGACAAAGCTCTCAAAGATTTAGGGTACGAAGCTAGTGTTCATCTCAAACTATGGCATGGGTTTAATTCAACATTGTTTATAAGCCTTGGAGTCATTGCTCTGTCAGTTATGGTGTATCTTCTTGTTGGCAGAAAAAAATATCTGATAACTAAGCTCACAAGTACCAAAGTATATGAACAGCTTTGGCGGGCCTTGAGTATTTTTGCTGGAAAGACAACCGCATTCTGGCACAAGTCTGGGGCCAGTTTATATATGTATATATTCTTTGGGTTTGCACTTTTATTGGTCGGAGGAGTGTTTATTGATCGGTGGGGACTATCACTGCCTAAGATGGGTGAGTACGCAACATTTTATGAATGGGCAACAGCTATAGTTGTCGTTTTAGGGGCCACTGTATCAGTTAGAGCAAGCTCTATCCTTGTAGGTGTGATCGGTCTTGCAATTTCAGGGTATGGTATATCGCTATTGTTTATCTTATATAGCTCTCCAGATCTGGCAATTACCCAATTTCTTGTTGAGACGATGGCCGTCATTCTTGTTTGTTTTATTTTTATGAACTTTCCAAAATCAATTCCCAAAAGAAACTTGTCCAAAAATATGATCAATTTAAGTGTTGCTGTGGGAGTAGGCCTATTGGCCACTGGTATTATGTGGAAGGTTCTGGCCTACCCTTTTAAATCTGCGAGTGCAGAGTTTTACAAACTCAATGCCTATACCTTGGCCCATGGAAAGAATGTGACTAATGTCGCTATTGTGGATTTTCGGGCATTTGATACTTTGGGTGAGGCGGCCGTTTTGTTTCTTGCAGGTGTTGGTGTGGCAAGTTTATTTAAGCTTATGCCGGGCTTTAAGAATAAGGAGCTAGAATGAGTACCTTAATTATTAGAGTTGCTGCAAAGTATTTAATTGCTGTCATTCTTCTTTACTCATTATTTCTTCTTCTAAGAGGTCACAATAACCCTGGAGGTGGTTTTGTCGGTGGACTTGCCGCGGCCATTGCCTGGTCTATGTTTGGAATTGTTTATAAGGAATCTGTAACTAAGAGGCTTTTCTTAACGCCATCTAAGATCTCTGCTCTTGGAGTCTTTGTTATGCTTTTATCAGGTGTAATGGGTCTCTTTGGTGGTGGGCAGTTCTTCAGTGGTATATGGGTTCAAATCGGTGGCATTGCTCTGGGAACACCTCTCATTTTTGACATCGGAGTATACCTTACTGTGTTTGGTGCTGTGGTTAATATCGTGACCTACTTTGAGGAGTCACTATAGTGGAATGGATGTTGGCATTAACTTCAGGAATTCTTTTTGCCATTGGAGTGTTTTGTCTGCTTGATGGGCATTTTATAAAAATCGTTTTTGGAAGTGTGATACTCGCCAATGCGGTGAATTTGTTATTTTTCTCCGTTGGCCGGGTTAATAGAGATACACCGGCCTTAATAAAAGACCAGGCCCTTCATATCCCTAGTGCCAATCCACTCTCAAGTGCTGCTATCTTAACAAGTATTGTTATTGGATTTGCTTTAAGCGCTTTTATCATCGCTTTGGTTTTTCGTGCTTATGAACAACTGAGTTCTTTGGAAGTTGACCAAGTCGTAGAGCATAAGGAGCTGGAATGAATCAAGTAGTAGTACTACCTGTATTTATCGCCTTGTGTTTTGCCCTTATGATGTTCTTTTTTAAAAAACATCGCTTTGCCCACCATATAGGATTATTAGGACTTGGTGCAATTTTGGCAGCTTCTGTATGGCTTCTTTATGGAAGTTATGATGAAGGGATACTTGTGGCCCAATTAGGTGGTTGGCGCCCACCTTATGGAATTAGCTTTCAAGCAGACGTATTTAGTTCCCTTATAAACGTCTTCATCGCAATTCTTGCAATCTGCGCTTATGTATTCTCGATGGACGAAATCAAAAGCTATCGTGCGCACGCTGGCTATTATAGTGCCATGTTTACTCTTTATGCTGGGGCCAATGGTGTCTTGTTCGCTGGAGACATATTTAATATGTATGTCTGGATTGAAGTGCTTGTCGTGTCTTCTTTTCTTTTATTATCCATGGGGCAGGATAAAAAACAAATTACTGGGGCCCTACCTTATGTGCTATTAAACTTTTTAGGGTCAATGTTTATATTGAGTACAATTGCATTATTGTATGGACTCACAGGAGCATTGAATATTGCCCAAATATCAATTGAGCTTGCTTCTGTTCCCGATGTGGCAACTGCGACCTTTGCTGCAATGTTTATCGTTGGGATCGGTATAAAAAGTGCAATCTTCCCGTTATTTTTCTGGCTTCCTGAATCTTACCACAGGCCACCTGCTGCAGTGAGTGCCTTTTTTGCTGGTGTGGTCACAAAGGTTGGAGTTTGCGCTTTATTCAAACTCTTTGGATTGGTGTTCTTTAGGGAAATGCCATACTTTAAAGATATACTCGTGTGGATAGGGATTCTCACAATGGTTACTGGGGTTCTAGGGGCCGTGGCCTTGTATGATATTCGTAGGCTTTTGTCATATCACATCATAAGCCAGATTGGTTACATGATCTTTGGCCTTGCACTATTTGGTGTTAAAGGTCTGTCCGCTGCCATCTTTTTCATAATCCATAATATTATTGCAAAATCTAACTTGTTCTTTATCGGTGCGGAGTTAAAAAGACTCGGCGGTAGTTACAACCTTCAAAAAACTAGGGCGCTGTATCGGGCCTACCCTTTTATGTCGATCTTGTTTTTCATTAGTGCTTACTCTCTGGCCGGCATCCCACCGCTGTCTGGTTTTTGGGGAAAGTTAGGCCTTGCGCAAGCGGGTATAGAAGAAGGTGAGTATTTTGGAGTGGCAGTGTGCTTTGGTGTGGGTTTATTAACTACGTATTCAATGACAAAGGTTTGGATTCTGGGGTTTTGGGAGTGTTCTGATAAAACATGTCATCTAACCCAGAAGTATCATTTAAAGCGAAACGTCCCAATTTTTATACTTAGTGCAATTAGTTTATACCTTGGGTTGTTTCCAACGCTTGTGCTGGACTTATCAACACTTGCTGCAGAACAACTATTGTCACCTGAGCTTTATATCCAAAAAATATTAGGAGGGGCGCAATGAAAGTATTCGTATGGAACCTCATTCTTGCTTTCTTTTGGATGTGTTTATGGGGAGAGCTTACTTTCTCTGGATTGATATCAGGCTACTTTGCTGGATTCATAGTTATCTTTTTAACAAGGGCCCTAATTGGAGAGGATCAGTATTTTAAAAAGTTTGTTCTGGCCCTTAAGTTCTTTTTATTTTTTATGAAAGAGTTCATCTTCTCGGCCCTCAAGGTGGCGTATGACATTGTCACTCCTAGGCATCACATGAGACCTGGGATTTTAAGAATTCCACTTGAACTTGAATCAGATGCCCAGATCCAATTATTCTCCAGTGTCGTGACCTTAACGCCCGGGACTCTAAGTCTTGATATCGCAGAAGATAGAAAGAGTATTTTTGTTCACTTTATGTATGTGGACTATGAAAATCTTGAAGAATTTCGGCTTCAACTCAGAGATAAGTTTGAACAGAAAATTAAGGAGCTCTTTGAATGAATGGGTTTGTTAAAGTGTGCTTTCAGCTATCTTTTGTTTTACTAACCATGGCCTTATTGTGTTCTACTTATAGAGCGCTTCGTGGTCCAAGACTTCCAAATCGAGTATTGGCATTAAATCTCATGTCTACAGTCTTTGCGGCCTTCGCGACCTTGCTTGCTTGTTTTCATAAACATCTAGTTTATATAGATCTATCAGTGACAGTTGCCTTAATTGAGTTTCTAGCAACAGTTGCCTTTGCCAGATATATACAAGGGCAAGGAGAAGCGGCACTAAAGGGGATGTATCATGAATGAGGTTATAGGAGCTGCATTATTGTTGTGTGGAAGTTCATTTGTACTTATTGCCTCCATTGGAATTATTCGTATGCCTGATCTTTTGACTCGAATGCACTCTGTGACCAAGGCCGGAACATTAGGCTTTGGACTTGTGCTATTAGGTGCAGGTTTCTATTTAGGTTCGCTAGAGGTTGCCACAAAGGTGGCCATTGGAATTGCCTTTATTTGCATGTCTGCACCTGTGGGCGCTCACGCTATTGCAAGGGCCGCGTATTTTGTAAATATCCGACTATGGACTGGTACACTTTTAGATGAACTCCAGAGTAAAAAGTCAGACACTCCTTAGATTGTTGCTGAGCACGCTCCTGTGGCCAGATGTTTGCAATAATATTTATAAGGAGGAGTTATGACTACACAAACAAAGTCTGTCTATGGACGTGCATTTGCCTATGGGGTATTGGGTGCATTTATTATGAGTGTGCTTCTTGTCCTTATGCGCTGGAGTGGACTCACTCAATTTAATATATCAATGTTTTTAGGGAGTATGCTAACCCAAGAATTCACACCTTCAACCTGGGTGGTTGGATTCATTTGGCATTTATTCAACGGTGGTATCTTTGGATTAATCTATGCTGGTGTCTTTAAGGGAATAGGTAATGCAAATGCTGGCAAGGGTACGTTAATTGGATTTGTTCACTGGTTAATCTTCTCTGCTATTATGGCATTTTCGGCCAATATTCATCCACTGATACCTAGTGAGCTTGAAGAGCCTGGATTTTTTGCCATAAACTATGGGGCCGTGACGGCCATAGGTGCTTTATGTCTTCACTTAGTGTTTGGTTATGTTATTGGCAACAGTCTTGAGGGGGTAATAGCCAGAAATAGAAAAATTAAAAGAAGTTATAAAAGAGGATACGCTTAAGAGGGCTGGAGCATAGAAACTATGCTCCAACTATTAATTCTACTTCGTTGTCATTGTTGTAATCGTGTGGTCTTCACCTTCTTTTGGTGGGTTTTTTATCCAGTGTCTACATGACTCTACAAGTCTATTTGTAGAAGCGTCTTCTGGATGAGCTTGCTGAACCATTTCAAAAAGTGCGATGGCATTATCGAAATCTTTTTCAATAAATCTTTGATACGCAAGCTTGAACTGTGCAAGAGAGTCCTGATCCACCATCAAAGGATGATAAGAGTATAGAACTTCATATACAGCAACTGGCTCCGTCTTTCCCTTTACACGCACTCTATCTATAAGACGTGTTTCAAATTTGTTCTTTTCCATTTTGTCATGAGTAAACTCTGAGATTAAGATTTGTGCCCCATAGTGCTTACATAAAGACTCAAGTCTTGCACCTAAATTCATTGTGTCTCCAAGTGCGGTATAAGCAAAAATCTGATCACTTCCCATGTTTCCAACTGAGCATTCACCAGAGTTCAAACCAAGACCAATTTTAAACTCAGGAAGACCTTTGGCCTTTAATTCAGCATTAACTGCTGGCAATGCTTCTAACATATCTACCGCTGCGCCAACTGCCTGAGTTACATGATCTCCGATATCAAGAGGTGCACCCCAGAAGGCGACAATGGCATCACCAATATACTTGTCTAGAGTTCCATTAGTTTCAAAGACTATGTCAGTCATCTTACCCATATATCGATTTAGCGCCCATGCAAGATCTACTGGAGTAAGTTGTTCACTAATAGATGTGAAGTCCCTTACATCTGAGAACAGACATGTAATATCTCTTTTTTCTCCACCAACTTTAAGTTTATCTGGGTGTTCGAGCATGTCATTTACAATTGCCGGAGCAACGTATCTACTGAAGGCGCCTTTGATTTGCTTTTTCTCCGCACTAGCTTGATTGAAGTTTAAAAAAGTAATCCATGAATAAGTCATACCCAGTGCTGTGAGGGTAAAAAAGAGTTTTAATTCATAACCATTAGGTAAATAGAATTGATAATCAATCCATAATATTGAGGCACCAATCACAACCAAGGCCGCAATATCCATGATGGCAATATTGAAGTACATGATAATGAGTAGAAGCAATAGGCCTGCTCCTAGCATGTACAAAGAGATGATAATAGATTGATCTAGTGGTGCATAAAAGTGTTGGTTCATTAACATGTGCAAAACATTCATATGTGCCAGGACCCCTGGCATTTTGGCATCAATAGGAGAGTTCCTAAAGTCGTGCGCACCTGTGGCCGTTGAACCAATAAAGGCAATTTTGCCATTAAATAGATTTTTTAACTTTTCATCATTAGGGTCTGCGTAAATAACTTCATGTAAGGAGATGTTCTCAAACATATATTCGTTTCCAAACCAACGAATTTTACTCTCGCCTCGGTTGTTAACAAATATCTTATGCTCGCCAACATTCAGCTGGCCTGTTCCCTGGTTGTTAACTTCAAGTTTTGTAGCATCCTGTGTAAGAACCTCATAGGCCCTAAGACCTAGGGAAGGGAAGTAGAGCATGTCGATGTTAGCCACCATTTGGTAGTGTCTAAAAACGCCATCACTGTCTTCGAGCATGTTGATATATGCCATGTCTGGTGCTGGTGCTAAAAGCTTCTTAATAGGGTAGGTGTTTTGTTCTACATAACGTTGTTCAAGCCCGGCCTCTCCGGCCTGTTGAGAATCTAGCATGAAGCTGAAAAGATCCTCTGGGACTTCATTAAACACATCATTTTGTTTATGGCTTTGAGTGGTATAGGCCATGATCACTCTATTGCCTTCAATTGATTGGAAGTTCTCAATCGCGTTTGCAAACATGTCATCTGGTGACTCTTCAGAACAAGCTCTAGAAGGTTCTGGAAAGAAGACGTCGAAGGCCGCTACTTTAGCGCCAAATGCTTTTAAGTTATCAAGGAGTTTTACCCAGTTCTCTCTAGGGATTGGCCATGAGTTTAGTTTCTGTAGTGATTCGTCATCAACTTTTATAAGAATGATGTCTTTATTTTTCTTCTCTGGATCCATCTCTGTTATTTTCATAACTCGATAATCATAGAATTTGTTTTCTAAAGATGATGCGTAGGAAACTAGCTGTTGCGCTTCATAGTCTGTGACATCTCTTGCAACAAAACTCAATAGGATACTAAGCGCACAAAAGATGACAATTAATGCCACACCAATGGCCTTGGTAAAACGGCCTAGAAACTTCATAACACTCCTTGAATTATACTGGTCTAAACGGTATGTTTTTTAATAATATCGGCGTTTTATGGAACTTTATTTAAAGAGTTGGAAATATTTATGTTGGACCAAAAAAAACAAGAATTCTCTGAACATGTAAAAAACCTTCAAAACCTCATAAGTGATGAGATGCGCAGGCTAGATCCTTCATTGGAAGTTAATGAGGACATCTGGAGCAGGACTGACTTTAAGGGAGACCCAGGTGGTGGGGGCATCACTCGCGCATTTGAAGGAGAGATCTTTGAAAATGCTGGAGTCAACACGTCAGAAATTCATGGTGCAATCAATCCTGATTTTGCTAAAAAGCTTCAAGGTGATTCGGATCAGTTATGGGCCGCAGGAATATCTTTAATCCTTCATCCTAGAAACCCAAGAGTTCCAACCGTGCATGCTAACTTTCGCATGATTCAACAAGGAGACTCTTTTTGGTTTGGTGGTGGCGCTGACTTGACTCCTTTCTATCCACACGAAGAGGACTTTAAATACTTTCATAAGGTGTGGAAAGACGCTGCAGGGGAAGATTACGAGAGAATGAAAAAAACTTGTGATGAGTACTTTGTGAATGCCCATAGAAATAATGAGATGAGAGGTATTGGCGGGATCTTTTTTGATCACCACAATACGGGGGATCTTGACCAAGACTTTAATATGGTAAAAGGTTTGTCAGAGAGATTCATTGAATCTTATTTTCCAATTGCTGAAAAAAGAATCAACGAACAGTACACTCAAGAAGATGAGGATTTTCAACTTCATAGAAGAGGACGTTATGTGGAATTCAATCTGCTACATGACAGGGGCACTCTTTTTGGTCTAAAGACTAATGGTAGAACTGATTCAATTCTAATTTCCTTACCGGCAAGGTGTAAATTTAGTTATAAATACCATCCAAAACCAGGCACCGAGCACGCAAAAATGATGGATTATTATCATCCTCAACAATGGGCGTAAAAATAGGTCTTCTCAGAATAGGCCGTA
>JAGSHJ010000445.1 GCA_023954595.1 Bacteriovoracaceae bacterium
ATGATTAATAACCTTATAGATAAGGCACTAAATAAAGTTGAAAATGTCGGGAATAAACTACCCGATCCAACAACGATCTTTATAATTCTAACTTTTGGAATACTTGCTGTTTCCTGGCTCTTCTCATTTATTGGTGTGAGTGCAGTACATCCAGCGACGAAAGAGACAATCTTAATAGAGAACCTTCTCTCTAGTGGGAATATTCAACGAATTTTCACAGAAATGGTTCATAATTTTGCAAACTTCCCTCCACTGGGCATGGTTCTAGTGACTGTAGTTGGGATTGGGATTGCAGAGAAGTCCGGACTAATTGACACGGCCCTTAAAAAGCTTGTTACAGCAGTTCCAAAGAGTGCCCTGACAGCGACTTTGGTTTTTGGAGGAATTACAAGCTCCATGGCCGCAGATGCCGGATATATTGTTCTCACACCTCTTGGAGCGGTTTTATTTGCAGGCTTTGGAAGACATCCTTTGGCCGGTCTTGCGGCCGCATTTGCAGGAGTTTCCGCAGGCTTTAGCGCAAACCTTCTTTTGACTTCTCTAGACCCTCTATTATCTGGTCTTTCTACAACTTCAGCTCAGATCGTTGATCCAAACTATGTGGTCCATCCTACGGCCAATTATTACTTCATGGTTGTTTCTACTTTTCTTCTGACAATTGTAGGCACATTGGTGACTGATAAAATCGTAGAGCCAAGACTTGGTAAATGGGAACCCAAAGATGCAAAGCTCGACACAACCTTGGGCAATATTTCTCAAAAAGAGAACAAAGGTCTTATTTTATCAATCATAGCTTTTATCACTTTTATGGTAATTACAGCGATTATGGTCATTCCTGAGGGTGCAATACTAAGAGATGCCCAAGGAGGACTGGGACCTTTTTATAAAAGTTTAGTTCCTTTGATCATGATCCTCTTCCTAGTTTGTGGACTTGTATATGGGATTACTGCTGGAACTATTAAAAGTGATAAAGATGCTGTAGGGATGGCAAATGAATACATGGCGACTATGGCCGCCTACATTATTCTTTCTTTCGTTGCTGCTCAGTTTGTAACGTATTTCTCCTGGTCTAACATGGGTATTGTTTCGGCGATAAAAGGGGCAGGACTTCTTCAAACGATTGGACTTAGTGGAATCCCACTAATGGTTGGATTTATTTTTGTCACAGGAACAATAAATATATTCATCGGGAGTGCTTCAGCGAAGTGGGCAATCATGGGACCGGTGTTTATCCCAATGTTTATGCTAATGGGCTTTTCTCCAGAGATGGTTCAAAACGTCTACCGTGTGGGAGATTCTGTAACAAATATTATTTCACCTCTTCTTCCATACTTCCCTATTATTATTGCATTTGCTAAAAAATACGATCCTAAGATTGGTCTTGGAACTTTAATTTCAACTATGCTTCCTTATTCAGTAGCATTTGCCCTTATGTGGTCAGTAGTACTTGTTATATGGATGCTTACAGGAATTCCACTAGGGCCAGAAGCATCATCTTTTTACGATGCTTCGCAACTATCCAACTAACTGGATACAAGCGAGCAAGATAGATAAGTAATTCAAAGGCGGCCTAGCCGCCACTCATTGAAAGAGTTTCGGCTGCAGGCCACATAAAGTTCTAGGAGAGCATAATGACTGTTTTCATTTTTACTCTCCTTGTGCTTTTTTATTTATTACAGATGTATAATTTATTTTTATAAATCTTGGCCTCTCCCTCCCTGATGTAACTAACGTTATCTATGGAGATTTTATTTTTTAAAAAGGAACGTTGACCTGGATATTGCTGTTGCTGACACTGTTGTTGGATCCTTGAACAGGCTACGCCTCTTTTTATAACTACATACTCCTCTGAGCTGATATCAGTATTTCTATAAGTACTTACATCAACTTCTCGCTGGCATATTTTCATATGAACTTCTTCGAGCAATGGATTTGCAAAGGCACTAAAACTCCCCAAAACTGATAACGTTACCAATAGTTTCTTCATAATAACTCTCCTTGTGAGCTGGTTGTTAATTTCGGATTTTATAAGTTGAAAAGTCATTTTCTCCAACAGAACACAAGACATTCTGTTCAGTGGTGTTCAGTAGGCCGTAAAAATGTATGAAATTTTTTCAAAATTAGGCAGCAAAACGAGCTAAACGAACACTCTGTTCAGTAATGTGCTATAAAAGTCTCCATGGAAAATATGACCTACAGAACAATTCTTGAAGAGGAAATCAACTTTCGCATGAAAGAGAACTGTTCATATTCCCTAAGGGCATTTGCTAGAGATATTGGAATAAGCCCTTCTCAACTAAGTGACATATTTAAAGGAAAAACTGGGCTAAGCAGTAAAAAGGCTGTCTCAATTGCTCAAAAGCTTGGTTTGTCTAAAAAAGAAACTGAATTATTTAAGGCCTTAGTGGAGGTTGAACACGGACGTAGCCCTATAATTGTTCAAGAAGCACAACGTTTTATTTCATCAATGGAGTATAACTCAAAATTTAAAGGTTTAAGCCTAGATGGGTTTAAATTAATCTCTGATTGGGAGTACTTTGCTATCTTATCAGCAATGGAGCTTGATGATTATGACGGAACAACAGAATTCTTGAAAAACGAACTAGGCCTTGATCAATCAGTCGTAGAAGATTGCATCAAAAGATTACTCAAACTAGATCTCATAGACCTTAAAAATGGGAAGTTTGTTGCAACTGGAGAAATGTTCACGACCTCTCACGATATTGCATCTACAGCACTTAAAAGATTCCATAAACAAC
>JAGSHJ010000327.1 GCA_023954595.1 Bacteriovoracaceae bacterium
TCTAATGGTGGAATCTCAGCTTCATATTCAGAGATTTCCTCTTTGGCCATATCTCTCATTTCTTCGTCTGTTTCAGTTTTCAGAATATCTTTAGCACCCTCAAGATCAGATTTGATCTTTTTATAGTGCTTATAAACTTCTACAAGCTCTTCGATATTGGATCTTTCTTCTGAGACGGCCTTGAATTCGGTCTGTCTGTCGTAAAGACTTGGGTCTGCCATTTTCTCAGTAAGTTCGTGATAACGATTTACAACTTCATCCAATTTATCAAACATTGACATCTTATTGCTCCAAAAATTCTTTCCATGCTTTTTGTCTTGTAACGATATCACTCAGGCCGGTGATCTCAACTTCAACTTTCGCATCGTCGGAAACAGTATTTAAGTTATTCTTTTTATCCAAGGCCTTTAAAGTGCTAAGGGAGCATAGAGCTACTTCAACTTCTTCCTTATCGGGCCGGATAGATATTAGATTTTGTATTTTCTTATGAGTACCAGTTATTAAGCTGGAAATTCTCCGATTCGGGGCTTTCATAGAGAAGAAAACCAATTCAAAAAGAACGCCTGCAATAGAAAACATAAAAATCAGCTTCCACATTACTATATAGACTTCTTTTAGGCCAAATGGAAAAGACTCTCCCAGGCCGATTATACCGAATAAAGGAGTTGAAACTACGACTGTGGCCATGAAGCTCATCGTTAAAAATGTTAACTCACACCATGGGTTAAAACTTGAACTACTTAAATCACATTCAATAGCGGTATCTTCATCGTTATTAGCTGTCATAAAGGCCATATTTTTGGCCGTATTGTATTTTAAAAGACTATGAACATCAGGAAATCGCTTGATAATTTTCAGATAGCCTAAAAATAGTCCTAATTTCAGACACATCTCGCTCAGATGAAGGCCAATCCCATCAATTGCCCATGACAGGCCAATTAGAAAGGGTAACTCAATCAAAAGTAAGTGAGGAAGTACACCAAATACAACTATAGCTAGGGCCAGGAGTCCTAAAATAGTAAAAGACTTAAAGTGAGTTGATTTAACTCTCTCTAATTCAGCTAAAGAAATATAGGATTTGGCCGTATCTAGAAGATAAATAATACCTCTTAACACGGCGATAGAATGTATTGAATTTTTTAATTGGAATGGTTTCGAAACGCTTTTAACAAGCTTGATAGTCCCTTCGTCTGTGCGTTTTGCAAGAACGAAAGACTTTGGCGATCTCGTTAGCACTCCATCATTTATGGCCAGTCCAGAGACAAGGCCCGGGTATTGCTGTTCAATACCCGTGGGAGTGGGCCTAAGAGAGCGCCACATGCATTAGCCGTTCATCGATTCCATGAAATCAGTGTTTGTCTTCGAATTTTTGATTTTATCTAGAACAAACTCCATAGAATCAATAGTATTCATCGGGTGAAGTACTCTTCTTAGAACAAATACTTTACTCAGATCACCTTGGTCCATTAAAAGATCTTCTTTTCTAGTCGCAGACTTATTAATATCCAGACAAGGGAAGATTCTCTTCTCCATTAGTTTTCTATCAAGTTGAATTTCAGAGTTACCAGTACCTTTGAATTCCTCAAAGATTACTTCATCCATTCTAGAACCAGTATCAACTAAAGCAGTTGCGATAATTGTCAGAGATCCACCGTTTTCGATATTTCTTGCAGCTCCAAAGAATCTCTTTGGCTTGTGAAGTGCGTTTGAGTCAACACCACCAGATAGGATTTTTCCACTTGGTGGGATAACAGTATTGTATGCTCTTGCTAGTCTTGTAATTGAGTCAAGAAGGATAACAACATCTTGTCCTGCTTCAACTAGTCTCTTCGCCTTCTCGATTACCATCTCAGCAACCTGAACGTGACGGCTTGCAGGCTCGTCAAATGTAGAAGAAACAACTTCTGCATCAACGTTTCTTTTCATATCTGTTACTTCTTCAGGTCTTTCGTCAATTAGAAGAACAATAAGCTTAGCTTTTTTATGATTGTTTGAGATTGCATTGGCAATATCTTGCAAAAGAACCGTTTTACCGGCCTTTGGTGGAGCAACGATCAAACATCTTTGGCCAAAACCTTGTGGAACAAAAAGATCAATGATTCTAGTTGAATAGTTTGTTGGCTTATCTTCAAGGTCTATTTTAGTTTGTGGGTAAAGTGGAGTCAGGTTGTCGAAAAGTACTGTTTGCTTATGCTTCTCTGGTGATTGAAAGTTTACTTTTTCAACTTTCAAAAGAGCAAAGTACCTCTCCCCTTCTTTTGGAGGTCTAATCTCCCCGTTGATAGTATCTCCAGTTCTAAGACTAAATCTTCTGATCTGACTTGGAGAAACATAAATATCATCCGCACCCGGAAGGTAGTTGTATCCAGGACTTCTTAAAAAACCAAACCCATCTGGCAAGATTTCAAGAACACCTTCACCATAAATAGCTTCTTTATCTTCAGCATGCTTTTTCAATAAAGCGAAAATGATTTCGTGTTTCTTCATTCCCGCGGCATTGTCGATGCTATTTTTAGCCGCCATTTTGGTTAGTTCTTTGATGTCTTTTTCTCTAAGTTTGTTTAAATGCATGGGTTCTCCACAGATAGATAAATCGGAATTCTTTTAAGAAATGATTGTTGGAATTAAAGATCCAGAATTAATTCAATAATATAGGGAAAGTCAACCATGTCAAGTCAATATTCCAGCTTTACACATCTAATTTAAAAGTGTTTAAAGCCCGCATGCGAGAACAATTAAACACAAAAGTAGACAGTAAAATCCTGGAAAGGAAGCATGTCTTGGCCATCGATTACGGTAGAAAATACACTGGAATCGCAACACACAGAGTCAACATAGATCCAATAATAATTCCATTTGGTCGAATCAAATATGCTGATGATGAACAGCTTGCGAGTTCTATAATAGAGGTCATCGAGGAAGAATTTATTGATTTAGTTGTTTTAGGCGTTCCTCTTTTTACCGATGGAAAAGAGTCCACCATGACTAAAACAGTTTTGGAATTCGCTAAAAGATTAGAGAAGTCACTATCCATCCCTATGTATCTCCAAGATGAAACACTTAGTACAATGGAAGCTGAAGACAGAATGAAAAACTCCCCACGCTACAATTTCCAAGTAGATTACTCAAAGATTGACGCGGTGGCTGCAACAATTATTTTAGAAGATTTTTTGAACCGTTCCTCAGATAGGTTATAATATACTTTGATATTATAACTTTTCTAACCAAGGACGTTCACGTTGAAGCGCGCTTTTATTATTTCATCTCTACTCGCCCCTATTTTTGCGGCATTTTTTCTTACTATCCACTTTAGCATTATTTTCTTCGCTCCTTATAGTGGTGAAGAGATGAACTTTACCGTTCGTCCGGGCGAAGGCTTCTCAAGCGTCAATGGCAGACTAGCAAGTAAAGGTCTAATCTCTGATGCAAGACTCTTTCACTATTATGCAAAGTACACTGATAAAATGGGCAGTATTAAAGCTGGCTCATATAAGATCCAACCAGGTCAACACATGGGTGAAATTCTAGACACCCTAGTCAATGGTGTTCCAATTCTTACAAGCGTAACTATTCCAGAGGGTAAAAACCTCTACGAGGTCGGAAAGATTCTGGAAGCAAATGACATTGTTTCATATGAAGATTTTGTAAAAGAAGCTAAAAACCAGAAATACCTGCAAGAGCTTGGCATTGATGCTCCTTCATTAGAAGGATACTTATTTCCAGACACCTACAAGTTCGCTCCAGGAACTCCTGCTCAAACAGTTGTTAAGGCAATGGTTGATCTATTTAATGACAAAACCCGAGACTTAAACCTCTCTTCTACTCATCTAAAACCTCATGAGGTTGTAATTTTGGCATCAATAGTTGAAAAAGAAACTGGTGCAAAGTTTGAAAGAAAAACAATTGCAGGCGTTTATTTAAATAGACTTAAA
>JAGSHJ010000079.1 GCA_023954595.1 Bacteriovoracaceae bacterium
AATTGAGCTTAGAAGCTTTAAACTGTGTGCTTGAATCAGGGATTAAAAAGCTCCACTGAGAAATATGATTTTTAACCATCTTTCCTCTGCGCTGTAAAAAGTGCAGGCTTTGAATACATTCAGTTAATGCCCTCTCAAGAGCTAAGATTGGATCTAAGTGACAACCAAAGCCAAATGACAGGTCAGCACCACCCTTACTTATGTAGATGCAAAAGCATGGAATTTCGTTATCAGTGCTTATGTCTATTATACATGTATCCATCCCCTGATCGGTCAGCTCTTTGATTTTACGACTGACGTATCCATCAGGCACAGAATCATGCTCTACATGAGGGAGCTTGATCTTATTTTGCCACCAAATAGCTGCAGCGTCTCTTTCAACAACCTCAAATAGTCCCTCTAAAAAGGCCTCCTGATAAGTTGCCCCAACTGCATGGCCTGTTGAATCAGGATTAATATATAGGTGATCTCGCTCTCTTAGACTCTTTGTAATAAATGCTCTAGGGACATACTTAAGCTGCTCATCAATAAGTGAGTATGCTTTTGCCCAATTGATCTGCTCTTTTACAGGTAAGCTCTTTGGTATTTTAAAGCTTTGATACAACTGGGTCTTATTTAGTGATTGTGCATTATTCATTTGATAATCACTAAAGGATCTCAAGTGTTTTAATGGGATAAAATTCGCTTTGCTTGCTGCTACTTCTGAAGACAGTAATAAGTCTGATTCACCTGTAGCTGTAAGCATGGAAAGACGTTCATAAAATTCACCAAGGCAGCTCGCCATGACTTGATCTTTCTCTTTGCCCTTTCCAACAGAGTGAATTACTGAAGTGGCACCTGGCAGGATTTGGCATGAAAATGCTTCTGCTACATAGTTTCCATAGGCCTCATTAAATTTAAAAGACTTAATGGGATTCCAAAAAGAGATATCTAGATTTGGAACAAAGCTTCTCTCAGATGCAGGCCCTACTCTATATCCGTTGTCTCTCTCTTTAATTTCAGCGCTCTCGACCTTAATTAAATCTGTGCTTACAGAAAAGTGATCACTACTATCATTATGGTTTTGCTCGTGAATAGATTCAAAGTCATTAAAAGAGCGCACGACTTCTGAATGAGTAACAATGTGTATGGCACCTGAAGCTTGGTTAGAAGCAATGCAATCGATCACGGTCTTACTGATAGGCGCATGACCTACGTGGCGTTTATCACAAGCAGGTAGGAGCTGTTCCCAGTCTTTATAGAGATTTGATTTTTTATCTAAATAACAGAGATATCTTTGATATTGATGATCGAGATCTGATTTTGAATTGGCAGAAAGGATCAGAGTCTCTTTTGGAAAAGCAATCTCAACCCAATGCAATTTTTCACTTTGTTTGTAATTAATCTCAACTTTGTGACAAATGTCGCCCGTTCGCACGAGAACACCGATGTACTTCAATTCAGAAATAATATGCAGCTCTCGTTGACTGCGAATCCCTTGAAACACACTTTCTCTAGATAGTAATAGATCTAGAATAGGTTCAAGATCTTTTGTTCGATACTGGTAGGCATTGAAGTCAGTTAAGAGAGTATAGATATTCTCTTTTTTAAAGATTCGACAATTAGGATTAAGGCTTAATGACTCCATCTATATAAAGTATCAATTTTTAAAGGCTAATTAAAGTATGGCCGCTTTTTTCACAGTGTTTTTATTACAAAAGCCTTAAGAAACCTTCAAAGTCATAAAACAATGAAGGCCAAGACAAAAAGTTCCCAGGCCTTCTTTATTTACTAACTCCAAAATTGTATTAACTGCTCCAGGCTCTCTCGTTTTTTTAGAAGATAAGTATTATCTCCACTAATTCCAACAACCTTTGGTGTAAAACGAGAACAATGCCTAGACCACATAGATAAGGTATATGCCCCAACATCGTGTATTAGAAGAAGATCCCCTTCTTCTACTTTTGGAAGTGATACTTCTCTACTTAAAAAGTCTCCACCAAAACAAAGAGGGCCTGCAACACTGTAGGTCTGTGAATCATTAGTCACTTGCTCACCATTGCAAGTGAGAACAGACATTTGGTGGTACCAGTCATTTGGTTTATAAGCACGACGAAGAAACATGTCTGCACCTAAGTGTGCCACAATCTGATGGCCTTCTTTTACGTATTCAATATTTGAGATGGCAATTGCTGTATCTGAATAAATACGACGCCCAAATTCAGTTAGTAATTTGAACTTGCCTGAGAACAACTCAGGCATAGCTTTAGCTAAAGCATCAGTATATGTTTTAAAACCAACCTTGAGGTCATCTTCGCGGTTGACAACAGGAAGACCCCCACCTAGATCAAAACGCTCAAGGCCTGTGAGATTCTTTGTTTTCTCAAAGACTTTAGAAGTGCCATTTACTAAATCATCAACACTCATTCCTTGAGAGCCTATGTGAACATGCACACCTACAAGCCATGAGTAGTCCTCAAAGGCCTTATTAATTCTATCCATGTAGTCATCAAGATTTACGCCAAATTTAGATCGTTTGCCGGCAACTGATGTATCACCAATCTTTCCATTACCAATCTGAGGATTGATTCTAAGGCCTGCTTTAAAGTGAGTATTAGCTCCTACAAGCGAGTTCACTCTTTCAAGCTCTTCAAAGCTATCGATATTGATATAGATACTCTTATCAATACAAAATTGAATTTCGGCTCTAGTCTTTGCCGGTCCATCAAAGATTACACGCTCAGCTGGCACACCACTAGCAAGTGCAATCTGAACTTCTTCAATAGATGCAGCTTCAGCACCTAGCCCGCGATCTGCTTGGAGCTTTAAAAAATATGGCAATGGACATGCCTTTACTGCAATTCCATGCAAAGTGTCCGCAGGGAAAGCGTCTTTTAGTTCACTATAACGTGTTTGAACTAGGTCTAGGTCATAGACAATATATGCAGAGTCTTCCTCAGATAGTATATCCGTATTATGCAGCGACTTTATGAGTTCTTGTGCTCTACTATTTTCCATTTATTTCTTCCTCGACAAGTTCAAAGAGCTTATCTAAAAGCTTTTGGTCATTATTAATTAGATATTCAAGACAATCATTAAAGCTATAACTGTTTGTTCCGCGGTATGCATCAGTAACATTCTTCGCTCCAAGAGCGACTCTAAGAGCAAAACGTTTTTTATCTCCAGTAGAAATCTGCACAGGTTGTCCTATCTCGCAGATGATGTCTTCGGGAGTTCGCTTCACGGTCATTGCTGCATGAATCTTTTTGAGTTGATCTTGCGTGAGAGCTGGAGTTGTTTCAATCTCAAATGGGATAATACTATTTGCCTGAGATAGTGAACTGTCATCACTAGGCAGAAGAGCACTTTCTTTTAAGATATTAACCTTAAATTTACCAGACTCAATCATCTTCTCAACACGCTTGCCCCATTCATAGATAAAGAGATTACTAAATTCCAGTGGAATACTCGCAAACTGTCTCATCTCGTGAACGGCCACTTCCCAGCGCATGAAAAGTCCCCAGTTACACCATGCTCTAGAGCTTGCTTCACGCTTTACGATATCGTTTATGCCGTATTGATCAAAGTATTGATCATATTGCGCAGGAAGCTCCAACTTAGTTTCTACAAAAGTTCTAGTGTCATGCTCATTTAGTAGAAGTGCTCCAGAGAAAGGTGCCCCACCAATAAATTTAGAACCAGTTACAATTACATTCATTCCAAGTTCAAGATATTGTTCTACGGAGTCACTAGTCAGACGCATTTGAGCGGCGTCCACAACCATGACAACTTTGTCTTTAAAGTCTGTCTTAATCTTGATCGCCATATCATAAGACGGAATACACACACCTGTTTTAGAAGCATGCACATAGTGAAAGACTACAACCCTTCCGTCCTCAACATGTTCTTTGACCATATTGTAGAGTTTTTGCTCTGATGCAGCGGAGTTATATACGTTACTTGATTCATCTCGAGTGTAGAAGCTCTCAACATTGACATCAATGTGAGCGTCATCAATTACAGCTTCGCCCTTAGTGAGTTCATGCCCTAGGGGAGCTCTTCCGGAGAAGTGATTGAGCCCGGCCGCAAGTTTAGTACCAGAGCCTACTTCCAAATCACCGTTAACAAATACACTTACCTTTTTTTGTTTTTGATCAAAGATCTCTTGATGGCGAATTACACCAAGCCAAGTACACAAGAATTCAACATCTGTACCTGAAGGAGTAGATAAGATTGAAACCTTCTCCTTGAGCATTGAAGATACAAAGAAAGAGAAAATCTCATCTCTTTGATTATGAAACAAACTCTCCTTGTCCACATCCCCTAATGCCGTAGCGGCCATAAGTTCAAAGTGAACTTGCTCCATATGTAGATATGTTTCTAGAGATACACTTGAGCTTGTACAGCTTGAGCGTTGGTAGTCATAAAAGGGCAATGTTGATGAGTGATATTTGTTTTTAAGTGTTTTAGGATCAATTGTACTTCGATCGTCTCCACCTTGAGAAAGTAATAGAAAAGTTGGCATATAAAGCCAGTCTTCATCACTTGCAGTATCAGTTACAAGCTCTTGTCCTTCTTTAAAACGAATTAGCTTTTCTCGAATCTTCTCTATTATGAAAGACTTCTGAGCAAGATCGAGATCTCTACTTGTGGAATCTAGCCTATATGAGATGTAGCGCTCAAAGGTATCTTCAGAGTAATTTTTTGAAAAAAATTGAAGATAGTTTAGTACAGGTGCACCATCTTCACAGATATAATAGACGCCATTTTTCATTAGACGTACGTCATTGTTTTTACGAAGTTCATCAAGCATGAACGCTCCTCCAATATGTTTTGGAAACAGAATAAAGCAGCACAGCACAGCTGACAAGGCACCAGGGCCTTTCAACGACAGCATTAAACAACATATTAGCCAGTTAGATGGGTATTAAACAATTAAAATTGAGAGTTCTTGATCAACATCCTCTGCCCTGCTCACACAAAAGTGCGGCAATTCCGAAGATGTAGCCTAGATTATGTTCCTCTTCTACAAGAGGGCTGTCTTTATTGGCAGAAAGACTGAGATTAGCGTAGTAGCCTCCCAGAAAAATAGAGATTCGTTTACTTGCCTCATAAGAAAAGCCAAGTGATGTGGTGATGTCTGAAAAGCCTGCCTTTGCATTATAAGAGTCTCTGGTTTGAGTCTCAAATTCTTTATCTACTTGATAGAAAAAGTCATTGAACTTCTCATCTGCAAAAGAAAAGCTAAAACTTGAAAAGAACACAAATGGACTGTCTTCTCCAAGCTTTAACCAATAGCGAGCGCTTGGTTCAAGAACATGGCCTTGTTCTTGAGTGTGGCTGCCAGAAGTAGAAAAACTGATACGAGCTCCAAGACCAAATGTCAGTCTTTGTAGTTTTGACTCAAATGGATAGCGGTATAAAAGTGCAGGCCCAACTCCCACAAGTAGATCTGTGTCAGGCATTCCTTCTCTTGCGCTATTGGCGTTACTATCAATTGGAAAGTTAAAGCCCCCACTGACACCTAATTCAAAGTTGTCGTTTCTAAATAGATGTAGACGGCTTCCCTCTTCATCTGCTTTTAGATACTCCCCTCGATAAATAAGCCAAGGGAAAGGAATTGTTCTGGTGGTGGTGGAGCTTGCTCCTGGGTAGTCTGGAAGATTTAATGAAATTACACCAGCACCTAGTTCATAGGTAGGCCTGTCTTTATTTGTGAAGTTTCTGGAGATTTGTCCAAAGGCCTTGGGTAGAAACAGAAAGGTCGCCATAAATAATGGTAGAAGAAAGTAAATTTGGACCTCCCATGAGTTACAAAACCCTATTAAAACCCAATCCTAGAAACAAGTCCATTAGGGCAAAGCAGTGCCCGCAATGCTGACAAATTCGATCAGGTCTTCTAAATGAAGGCCGTTTAATTTCATACTACCAATTGGTTCAAGATTGGTTATACTAAATAAAACAATTCCTTTTTGAATTTAGCACTACAGACCAGTGATGGCCTAAACTTTGACCTGTGAGTTAGTTAAAATTATGAGTATTAGAAACTTATATACCCCACCAAAGTCTTTGCATGCAGATTCTCTAAACTATCATAGAGATCCAAACATGTTTGTGTCGCTGACATTACTAACTCAGTTTATAAATATTATCTTTGGGATTCTTTATATTGTTCAAGATAAGCCGATGTCATTTTACATTATTGTCGTATCTGTTCTATCCATGGGAATTAATGGGATTTATTTTAAAAAGACAGGCAACTTTAAAAATGCTTTTGCGATCTATACTTTTCTGATCTTATTAATCATAAGTTTCGATCACATGGTAGAGCCTGCATTTAATGGCTCAAACTTATTTTGGTACGCCCCTTGTCTATTTAGTGCCTTTTATCTCCTTGATAGAACTAGGGCCATATTAGTTTCCTGTGCGGGTTTTCTATTGTTTAGTGGTGGCTACCTCTATAAGCACTATAATGTCTTTCCTGTGACTATCAATACAACAACACCAGACCAGGCACTTGTCATAAATATAGTTACAATGTTTTTGACGACGATTGTAATTTACTTTATCTCACGCTTTTTCTTTCAAGAAGAAACCCTTGTGAAAGAGAAGCTTCGAGACCTAAGTCAATCAAATGCGTCTCTACTCAGTATTTTGACTCACGATCTTAGCTCTCCTTTGATGGTTGCATCCTTCTCCCTTAAAAAGGTTAAAGAATCACAAACTGCCTATGACAGAGTGGAGAGATCTTTAAAAAAGATTTCCGACATTTTAAACGACACTAGAGAGTTACATGCCCTAGGTACAGGAAAGCGCAAAATTCAGCTTATAGACACCAGTATAAAAGACATCCTATCAAACACATTAAAAGACTATTCTCACTTAGCGAATGCCAAAGGAATAGAGATATTAATAGATGACCAACTAGATGGTGATTGCAAAATAAAAGTAGAACCAAATTCCCTTCAAAACAACGTTCTATCTAATCTTATATCAAATGCTGTGAAGTTCTCTCATCCTGGTGGAAAAGTTGTCGTTACTGCTAAAAGGACTGAGGGTAAACTTGTACTATCTATTGAAGATAAGGGCGTGGGAATTCCAAGTGAGATTCAAAAACATCTCTTTGATTTCTCAGTTCCAACTTCAAGAAGCGGAACCCTTGGAGAGCAAGGAACTGGCTTTGGTATGCCAATAGTTAAGATGTTCGTTGATCTATATGAAGCGTCTATTGAGGTTGAATCTAAATGCGAAAAAGAGTGCGAAGTTTCTGGAACAAGATTTGATCTCATCTTCACTGAAGGAAATTAAGTATAAATAGGCCTACCTAAACAAAAATATCACCGCTTAGAAATGAAGCTTTCTCAAACAAGCAAATTCGGGAAAGGCCTCAAATTGTCTTATTCCATTGTAGTAGTATTAAAAAAAACGCTTTTAACATCTTTAATATATTTTTCTAATTTTTTATGACTCATCTTCTTTTGATTAAATAACTTCCACCTTACGGATGGAAAGTCCTTTATTTTACTGTTCCTCACCAACTTCCAGTCTGGATTATTCGAGACGAAGCTCATTAGAAATTTTTGATCATTTTTATTTAATGAACTCACTATACTCGAAATTAATATGTTTCTTGTTCTTAAAAGTTCGCTTAAAGAAACGTTTACCTTTGCCATATCTACAAACTCATTCTCATAAGCTTGTGACAGGTCTTTTAGATTTGGATTGAGTAGTTCATTGATAGGTCTATTATGCGATATTAAATAAAAGATAAATGAATCCTTCACCTCTTCGGTTATGCCTTCATTCTCTAATAAATATTTAATATCAAATAGATCTCTTGGGTGTTGACGATCAAGAGCTGCACAGATCTTTCCACCGTAGGTATCAGAAACGTCAAGGCACCTTGCTTTTACAGTTTTATTGAACTCAAACTGTGCCCCCTTTGACAGACTAAGCTCCACAGCTGGAAATAAACTGCTTCTTAAAACAAAATTTGGTTCTATTTTGACTTCAATCCCATTTCGAGATGCTACAAGTTTAGCCTCTTTGTTTCCATCGAGCAGGTTGTTTGAACTTACACGAAGGCCAAGTTTATTTTCTAAATCTTCTTTTAGATTGCGCAGTATTTCATGTAGATTTTTAAAGGTTGTTTTTCTATCCTCTAGAGGCAAATAGCAAAGGTCAATATCAACCGAGAAGCGCAGAAAGTTTCGGTGAAATAAGTTAATCGCGGTACCACCTTTTAATGCGACTCTCTCATCTTTGAGTGCATATGGCAGAACCTCCAATAGTAAATCAACAGTTTCCTTATACTTTCCTTTTATCAAAATGGATTCTCTCCGTAATCTCTATCAACTGTTATTTGGTAGGCGTTATTCAGTTCACCACCTTCTACAATGACTCTCTTGCCACGCCCTAGGTAGATCTTTTCTATCTTTAAATCCTTTAAGCATGGTAAATTTACTTTTTGGGCCAAGTATAAAAAGACTCTCTTCACCTTAATTGAATTACAGCTCTCTAAAACCTCTTGAAGTTTCGTACTCCTTAGAGTTATTAGGGATTCAACATAGCTTTGTGCAGTCTCAAGTCCACCGCTTAAATCAAGGTCATCTATCAATTCAAGAATCGCCAATTCACGACAAGACACCTTAACGAGAAAACCATTGGCATTATACTCCTCTAAAAAAGACTCTTTCTTTAGGAGACTTGATCTTTTAAAGGATATTTCAAAGTTCATTCTTAGTTTTTTAATCCAAGAAGGAAGTGACTTCTCCTCGTAGGCCTTGAGGTATATTATTGACCTATACCCCATTGGAACAAAGTGGGTATGCCCATGCAATTCCAGAGAGGACCTTGAACTTACATGAAGCTTGAGTCCCAATTCATTTTGCAAAAAACGAACAAGGCCGAAAGGGTTTATTTCATCATCTTTGCGTTTATAGACACCAGGGCCGACCTTTTCAAGGTATCCGTTTTGATAGTAGGAGTAAGCTAATCTCTGCTCCACCCCTTTTTGTTTAAACCAATCAAGGCTATGAATATCTCCTGGCTGCCACTTTAATAGGATTTGGTTTAACATAGACATAATTTCAGTCCTTTTTGTTCTGATTTATCACTTATTTTAAACCAACTCCTAGTTTATTAAAAGAAATATTTCAGAAATATAACTTCTGAATTTGCACTTTTTATAAACTATAAAATCTATAAATTAAAGCTTCTATAGTAATTCCAGGCAATTAAGATGCTAAATATATCCGATAAGGTATAAAACCCCGCAGTTATAACCTCGATGAACTCGCTCCTAGGTATTCCACTTCTTCCACAAGGAGATCACTCCTTAGGTCTTGCCAGCAAATCTCTTATTTCACTAAGTAATTGGATATCCTTAGGCGTTGGAGCTTGAGCGTTTTTGGGATCTTCGGCCTTATCCTTAAGCCGGTTAAAGGCCTTAATGATGGTAAAGACGACCAGAGACAGAATAAGAAAGTCCAAAACTGTTTGCAAGAAACGACCATAACTTAAAACAATCTGAGTGGCCTCTCCCTGCCCGGTGACACTTGGTAGATCAAAAACTGCAGTCCACTCTCCAAGTTTTGCCTTTCCGGTAAATATGGCGACTACAGGAGTGAGAATATCTTTTACAAAACTTTGTATAATTGAGTTGAAGGCACCACCCACCATGATTCCCACCGCCAAATCAAGCAGACTGCCACGAGAGATAAATTTCTTAAACTCCTCTACAAATCCCATGCTCGGCATATTAGTGCAGGAAAGGTAGATGAGAAATTGCTGTAGAAAAATTGTCGAAGCTTGGAAAGTTATGTCTTAGAGTTAATTCCAGGTAACATAGCGCAATTTCCAATATGAACAAATTCATCTAATATAGGCCTAACTCAAACCCATAACCAAACGGACACCACTTTGATAGTTCTGCACGACCTTAATAATTCACGATCACAAAGAGTTTTATGGCTACTTAAGAAGCTAGAACTTGAATTTGAAATAAAAGAATATCAAAGGGATCCAAAGACAATGAGGGCTCCAGCTTCACTTAAGTCTGTTCACCCATTAGGACTTGCACCAGTGTTAGAAGATGGGCCTATTAAGCTTGCTGAAACAGGTGCTAT
>JAGSHJ010000106.1 GCA_023954595.1 Bacteriovoracaceae bacterium
CTTATGGTTAAAACTCTTGGCGGCCAATATATCTGGATTACTCTGGAGTCTCTGATATCCCTTTATGATCTTTTCAAAAGTGTCGTGTTCTTGAATGGCCTTAAAGTATCCTAAATTTAATTCAGCTGAATTCTCACCTGCAAAGAAGCTCTTATGAGATACACTTGTGTTTGCTTGCATTGAACCAATGCCTGCTCTTTTGGTGATGTATTCAGTTGCATGAATGAATTCTTCATACGAGTCCATTGGCCCTAGGCGCAACTCAAAGTTTTTACCATCTAGAAGAAAGGATTCAGGTAGGTAGTTATACCCTGGATCTTCATGAGTCCTTACAAAAAGTCCTTCATTTCTATAATCAGGAAAGATAGACTTTTCATTGGCCTGAATAAATTCAAGCTTCTCTACAAAGCTCATACCCATCCATTCATCTTTGGACATTGGAAAAAACTCTGGATCAGGCATGTAGTGTCGAAGAAGTGCTTGCGAATCACCTAACGTGTATTCTATTTCAAGTCCGAACTGGAAATGTGACTTACCAAGAGAGTCTTCAGCAATGGTACCTGGAAACTGTCTGGCACCAAAAACTGAGATGCAGCTCTGCTCACTTGCTTGAGCAAATCCGAAGAACAATATGAATGTTAAAAGAAATAATGTGTGTATCACCTCATGCTCATCGGATTAAGAGCATGAGATATTTAGAAATCTTGATTAGTTGGGTTGTGTTTTTTGATATAAACAGCTTTTTTCTTGTGTCTGAACAGTAAGTTCTCCCCTGTAAAGCTCAATACTGTAAAGAGTGTCCTTAGAAACACTCCAACATGGCCTATAGATACTTACATCTCTTGCAGATTCGTATTTTACTGTATTGCCATCAATAGCGTTCTCATAGCAAGTCTTAGAGCTCCAATCATGAGCATACATAGTTTGGCTACCCTGCCCGATGCCTGAAAATTGCAGGAATACCTTGTTATCGCTATTAGTATCTCTTAGTAAAAGAGCGTGCCCGGCCAAGGAATCAACTTTTAGATCCATTGGGCAATTACCTTGGACTAGCTCATAATTTCCTACAAATTTCTCAATATCTGAAGCGTAGGCACCTGAGCTCATACATAGAAATAAAATAATTAGATTCTTCATTTACGCTCTCCAAGCTTGGGTAATGGTCCAAAACTACCCTTCACGAGCTACGGTCGCAATAGAAAGCCAAAATATGCGAATTTTTACAGGGAAATATTAGCTATTGGAATATTAGATTAAGAAATACGAGCGAATTCTTAAGACTTTAAAAACTCTTGCATCTCTGCTTTAGTCAAGGCCCTATTAAAGCTAAGCCCAAGTCTGGCCCTCTCTGCAATCTCATTTTTTAGAACGCATTTGTACTTTCTCGAATACATTAATTTGCAAATTATAGGTTCATCTAGTGTTTTAGTACCTAAGGCAGTAATCAGTAATTCTTTACCTACAAATTCCAGTGCCGCTTCATCAAGTTCCACCTGAAGGCCTGCACCTGTTGAAGAAATATCGATAGCCTGTGCTCTTAGGGAAGTTCTGGCCGTCTTATGCCCACCGACTACTAGCTTTACCTGCTTTTTATCTTTTTGTGAGAATTTAAGCCTAGTACCTGCTCTGAGCTCCATGGCCTTTATACTCTCAGGAAGTTTGACTTGAAGGGCATACTCTCCAAGCTCAAGGATCTCAGACTTAAATACACTCTCTTTATGACTGAGTTTACAATAAATGGGGTGATCTAGTCGTGGATAGAAAGTAGGTATCTGCTCAACTTGGATTTTTAGGGATTTTTGGTCAAATTCCAGATCTAGAACTTTAAAAACGTTTCTTGTATCTTCAACATTTTGCCAGATTATATTGTCTTCACTTTCACGTGATGCTTCAAGAATATTAGCTATTTCGCTACCTGAAACCGCATCTCTATAGTTTTCCATAAACACCCACTTCTAATCATTTACGAATATTTTAACTGATGAAGTCATTTTTTCAAAGGGATTAACAGCTTAATCTTTTAAAACAATTGAAATTACTAGTCTTTTAAAGTACAAAATAAGGGATTTCTCCCCCCAATTCTTTTCCTTTCGCTATTGAAATTTAGGGCAAATTTAGGTAATTAGTAGTAAAATTTAAATAAGGGTTAATTAGGCCTATTTTAAGAGAGCGCTACAAGATGTTGAAAATAAACAAAAAAGTGGAATACGCCCTCATTGCATTAAAGCTCATGCTTGAAAAGAAAGAGAGCGAGCTTACTACTGCAAGAGAGATCAGCGACAAGTTCCACACGCCATTCGACACCACAGCAAAGGTCATGCAGGTCATGAACAGTGCTGAGATTCTTGAGTCCGTTAAAGGAGTCAAAGGTGGCTATTTTTTAAGTCGTGACCTCTCTACTTTGAGCTATATGGATCTAGCTGAGATGATCGAAGGCAAAAGCCTCTCAATAGATTGCGAGACAATCAAGTGTTCACTACTTGGTTCTTGCAATATCTCAGGGCCTATTAAGCGCCTAAATGAATATGTAAATATGTTCTTTCGCGACTTAAGTGTGAAAGAGCTTTTAATGGAAAATAATTCAATTGATTTAAGAGCACTAACAATGCGCAAGGAAACTCAACATGAGCTTTGAAACTAAAATTAACGAAGAATATAAATGGGGCTTTGAGACCAATATTGAAAGGGACGAATTCCCTAAAGGTCTGAATGAAAACATTGTACGTCTTATTTCCCAAAAGAAAAAAGAGCCTGAGTGGATGCTTGAATTTCGTCTGAAATCTTTCAAGCAGTGGAAAGAGATGAAGCACCCTACTTGGCAATACAGCAAGATTCCACCAATCGACTTCGAAGACCTTTATTACTATTCAGTACCAAAAGGTACAGGTGAGGCCCCAAAAAGCCTTGATGAACTAGATCCAGAACTACTGGCCACTTTTGAAAAGCTTGGTATTCCTCTTCAAGAACAAAAACGTATCTCCGGTGTTGCCGTTGACGTTGTTTTTGACTCGGTTTCTCTAGGTACAACTTGGAAAGAAGACCTTGAAAAGGCCGGGGTTATATTTTGCTCAATTAGTGAAGCAATTGAAAAACATCCAGAGCTTGTAAAAAAATATATTGGCTCAGTTGTACCTGCTACAGATAACTACTATGCAGCTCTTAACTCAGCTGTATTCTCTGATGGTTCATTTGTATACATTCCAAAGGGTGTTACTTGTCCGATGGATCTATCCACTTACTTTAGAATCAACGCTAAAGAGACTGGGCAATTTGAAAGAACACTTATTGTGGCCGACGATGACTCTTATGTTAACTACCTAGAAGGTTGTACAGCTCCTCAACGTGATGAGAACCAACTGCATGCAGCTATTGTTGAAATTGTTGCCTTGGACAACGCTGAAGTTAAATACTCCACAGTACAAAACTGGTACGCAGGAGATAAAGAAGGTAAAGGCGGGATTTACAACTTTGTAACAAAAAGAGGAATTTGTAAGGGTGTGAACTCTAAGATTTCTTGGACGCAAGTTGAAGCTGGCTCTGCCATTACTTGGAAGTACCCAAGTTGTATTCTTCAAGGGGACAACTCTGAAGGTGCATTCTACTCTGTCGCCCTTACAAACCATATGATGCAAGCAGATACTGGAACAAAGATGATCCATATTGGTAAAAATACCAAATCAACAATCATCTCTAAAGGTATCAGTGCCGAGCAATCTGAAAACGTCTACAGAGGCCTTGTTAAGATCATGCCTTCTGCCAAGGGTGCTAGAAACTATTCACAATGTGATTCAATGCTTATCGGTGATAAGTGTGCTGCAAACACATTCCCATACATTGATGTCAAAAACCCTACGGCCACTGTAGAGCACGAGGCAAGTACATCAAAAATCAGTGCTGACCAGCTCTTCTACCTTCAGTCTCGTGGAGTAGATCCAGAAAAAGCAATCTCTTTGATTGTAAATGGTTTCTGTAAAGACGTATTCAAGACTCTACCTCTTGAGTTCTCAGTAGAAGCGGTAAAGCTTATTGAAATGAAATTAGAAAATTCGGTTGGATAAAAGGAAAACATAATGAGCATTCTTAAAGTTGAAAATTTAAAAGCAAGTGTTGAAGGCAATGAAATCCTTAAGGGGATCAACCTTGAAGTAAAACCAGGTGAAATCCATGCAATCATGGGACCTAATGGTTCAGGTAAATCTACCCTATCCAAAGTAATCGCAGGCCATCCAGATTACGAAGTAACTGACGGTTCTATAGAACTAAACATCAACGGAAAAATGCAAGACATTGCAGAGCTTGAAGCATACGAAAGAGCAAGAGATGGCGTATTCCTAGGCTTTCAATACCCTATTGAAGTTCCAGGAGTAACAAACATTGGATTTATGCGTGAGAGCTTTAACGCTCTTTGTGAGCACCAAGGTGCTGATCTGATGGATGAAGAAGAGTTTCGTACTTTTGTAAAAACTAAGCTTCCTACTCTAAGCATGAGTGAAGAGTTTCTAGACCGTGCAGTAAATGAAGGTTTCTCTGGTGGTGAGAAGAAGAAAAATGAAATTCTTCAGATGCTTATCATGAACCCAAGGTTGGCACTTCTAGACGAGACTGACTCTGGTCTCGACATTGATGCCTTGAAGATCGTGGCAAATGGTGTGAACTCTATGAAGAGTAAATTCAACTCTTTCATCCTTGTTACTCACTACCAAAGACTACTAGATTACATTCAGCCTGACTTTGTTCACGTTCTATACAAGGGCAAGATCATCAAGTCTGGTGGTAAGGAATTGGCCCTAGAGCTCGAAAAAAGAGGATACGACTGGCTAATTGAGGAAAGCAAATAATGAGCATTCAAGAACAAGTTAAATCAGCTCTTTCTGGGAATGCTTTTGATGAAGCCTCTCTTGAGAAGTTCATTGAAAGTGGACTTCCCACCAAGAAGAACGAGCTATGGAAATATACAAACATAGAAAAGTACTGGCCTGAGTTTGACCTAGCTTCTCAAGCACCAACTGAGCTGAGCTCCGTTGACAAGGATCCAAACTTTAGCCACATCTTTTTTGTAAATGGTCAGTTTCAGGCCAATGAATCAGATATTGCTGTTGAAGTACTAAATGAATCTAACAGAGATCGTTTTCTAGGTGCAAAATCGCAACTAAAAGAGCTTTTAGCGGATGAACCAGTTTTTAATCTGGTAGAGTCTCAAGCTAAAAACCAATATCTTCTAGAGCTAAATGGTGTTGCAGACAAACCTGTAATTATACACAATGTATACTCCAGTAAAGTCGCCAAGCACTCAAGCGCTCACCTAAACGTGATTGCTAACGCTAATTCAGAAACTACAATAATTGAATCTCATACTAGTGATGATGACGCTCAAAGCTTTATCAACAATGCTACAAGCTTCTATTTAAAGGGTAACGCTCAAGCAACACTTATAAAGATGCAAACTCTTGGTGCTCAGACAGTACAAGTACAAAACATTCGTGCTTTAGTATCACGTGACGCAAACTTTGAGAGTTTCACAATTGATATTGGTGCAAAGCTTTCAAGAAACAACATTAGTATTCGTCTTGATGGTGAGGGTGCCAACTGCTGTGCACATGGCCTCTACACTCTACAAAATGATCAACAATCAGATACTAATAGTTTCATTCACCACAATAGGCCACACACTGAGTCCTCTCAGCTATACAAAGGGATCATGAACGACAAAAGTCATGGGATCTTTACAGGCCTGATCCGTGTTGAAAAAGACGCTCAATTAATTAATTCAGACCAGTTGAATAAAAACCTTCTACTAAGTAAAGGTGCTCACGCCCACTCTCGCCCTCAGCTTGAAATTTATGCTGATGATGTGAAGTGTGCTCACGGCTCAACAACAGGCCAGATGAGTGATGACCAAGTATTTTATTTTGAAGCAAGAGGTGTATCAAGAGAGAAGGCCCAAAAGCTTCTAGCACAAGCTTTTGCTTATGATGTCATCCTAAAGATTAAAAACAAAACAGCGCGTATTTATGCGCAGAATATTTTAGAGCAAAACTTTATCGCTCTAAAATCGGAGTAAAATTTTGTTGGATATAGATAAGATTCAAAAAGACTTTTGCCAATGTACAAACCCTTACGAGGGAAACGTCATAACCTACTTTGACAGTGCTGCGACGACTCTAAAGCCTAAGCAGGTAGTAGACGCTGTAAATAACTACTACCTGGCCGAATGTGCAAACGTTCACCGTGGTATTCACACTCTAAGTGAAGTATCCACGTCACGTTTTGAGGCAACTAGGGACAAGCTACAAAAGTTAATCAACACAAATAAAAGAGAAGAGATCATCTTCACAAAGGGTGCTACAGAAGCACTTAATCTTGTTGCCTCTTCTTACGCCTCAACTTTCTTAAAAGAAGGCGACGAGATTTTAATCACTGAAATGGAACATCACTCTAATATTGTTCCATGGCAAATCGCTTGTGAGAAGACAGGGGCAACGCTTAAAGCTGTTCCTGTTACACCTGAGGGTGAACTAGACATGCAGGCATTTGAGCAGCTTTTAACTGATAAAACTAAAATCATGAGCGTAGTTTACGTCTCAAACGCGCTGGGTACTATAAATCCAGTTCAAGAGATGATTACGAAGGCCCACGCTAAGGGAGCTATTACAGTTATCGATGCATGCCAGGCACCTGCCCACTTAGCGCTTGATGTTCAAGAACTTAATTGTGACTTCATGGCGTTCTCCGGCCACAAAATGTTTGGTCCTACGGGTACTGGTGTTTTATATGGAAAAGAGGACCTTCTAAATAAAATGCCTCCATATCAAGGTGGTGGCGACATGATTGATCATGTGACCATCGAAAAGACAACTTACAACGTTCTTCCCCATAAATTTGAAGCAGGAACTCCAAACATTGCAGGAGTTATTGGCCTTGGAGCAGCAATTGATTATATCAATGAGCTTGGCCTTGATGAAATCAAAGCATACGAGGATGATCTTCTGGCATATGCAACTGAGCGTATGAGCGAAGTACCAGACTTAACAATCGTAGGAACCGCTAAAAATAAAGCGAGTGTGATCTCTTTTGTCATGAAGGACTTGCACCCACATGACATAGCTACCCTTGCGAATAAATATCATATTGCATTGAGGACAGGACACCACTGCGCTCAGCCACTTATGAAGCGCTTAAACGTACCAGCAACCGCCAGAGCATCGCTTTCGATCTATAACTCGAAAGCTGATGTAGATAAACTTGTGGACGCTTTAAAGAAAATGGTCGAACTATTTAGTTAATACAGAGGAACTTATGGATATATCAATACAACCAACACCAAACCCTAATGCTTTAAAGTTCATCTTGTCCCAAGATGTTAAAGTTGAAGGTAAAACTTCTTTTAAAAACCCAAACCAAGCAAAAGATGTGCCTATGGCGGCAGCTCTTTTTGACCTTCGTGGTGTGGATCAGATTCACTTTTTTCAGAATGTTATCACAGTCTCAAAGTTTTCTTTCGAACCTTGGGATAGCCTTGAACCAAGTGTTTCAACTACAATTGAAAACATGATCGAAGACCATGATCCAAACTTTAAAGAGCATGATCCTGAAAAAGAGAGAAGAAAAAATCTTCCAGCAGACCTTCTTCAAATCGAAGAGATCCTAGACAGAAGAATTCGTCCAGGCCTTCAAGGTGATGGTGGTGACTTAGCGGTTGTCAGCTACAATGAAAACGTATTGATCGTTAGATATCAAGGTGCCTGTGGGACTTGTCCAAGTGCTACAACTGGAACACTTGAGGCGATTCGCTCAATTCTACGTGATGAGTATGACCCAGAAATCGAAGTTTACATCGCCCCAGAAGAATAAGCACAAAAAAAAGAGCGTCCAATGGACGCTCTAATTATATCTACAATTTCAAAAGAAATGTTTACCAACCTTCGTTGATGGGTTGTGGTCCGGCGACAATTCCCGCCAAATCTGGATCACCACCATCAAGTTCCAAATCAAGATCGTCTCTTTCAGACTTTCTTTCTTCCTTCTTTTGAAGTTTTTCTCTTTTCTTTTGTCTTTTGAACTTTTCTCTTTGCATTTTTTCAAATGTGGCTTTGGATTTTGCCATATGCGCCCTCCTAAACAAATCCGTCTATTAGGATTTAAAAGCTGAATTGATTTTGAGAATAAAAGAACGCGCGAACGAATTCGCGCGTGGAGATAATCGAATTAGTAACGGTTACCGTAACCGCCTCTGTTTTCACGAGGAGCTTGTGGCTTTGCTTCGTTAACTTTAAGTTGACGACCTTCAAGCTCAGCACCGTCAAGGCTAGAGATTGCATCACTTGCTTCGCTTTCAGAAGCCATTTCAACAAAACCAAAACCTTTGCTTCTGTCAGTGTCTCTGTCCATGATTACTTTAGCTGATTCAACAGTACCAAAGTTCTCAAAGTGAGCGCTTAGTGAAGCGTTAGTAACAGAGTAAGGCAAGTTGCCAACATAAATTTTCTTTCCCATATGACCCTCCTAAAGGCATGTGGCGCTACTTAAGAGGTTTAACATTAGGTCAAAGTCTTACAGTAACATTCCCAACGCTAATGCTGCGATGGATGTTTAATAAATTAGTTCATGAAATTTTGAGGAAATAAGACAGAGCTGAAGACCTAAAAAATATCAGAAAAGCACAGGCCACTTAATGGCCTTATAGGCGTTGTACCCTTTTACTGCGTCAGAAGCAAGATAATAATACTTAAAAAAAGGTGAAGAAAGCTAAGCCTCCGTATTATAAGGAGGCCAGATAAGCATTTCAGTAAACTTTACGGCCTATTCTGAGAAGACCTATTTTTAGGCCCATTGTTGAGGATGATAATAATCCATCATTTTTGCGTGCTCGGTGCCTGGTTTTGGGTGGTATTTATAACTAAATTTACACCTTGCCGGTAAGGAAATAAGAATTGAATCAGTCCTACCATTAGTCTTTAGACCA
>JAGSHJ010000078.1 GCA_023954595.1 Bacteriovoracaceae bacterium
AGAGATGTCCCTGTTAAGACTCTTGGAAACTTAAAAGTAATTTCCATCTCTGATATTGCAAAAGTCGGTTTTGGCAAAGAGTTACGCACAGGTGCTGCTCTTTATAATGGTCGTGAAGTTGTGGTCGGTACCGTTTTAATGCTTCTAGGAGAAAACTCTAGAGAGGTAAGTCTAAGAGTCGCAGACCAGATTGAGAAAGTTAAAAAAGGTCTTCCTGAAGGCTATCACATTGAGACTCTTTATAATCGATCAGATTTGGTTAACGCAACTCTTGATACTGTTAAACATAACCTTATCACTGGTGCTACTCTTGTTATTATCATCCTATTTCTTTTGGTTGGTAATTTAAGAGCAGCTCTGATTACCGCCATTGTTATTCCTATATCCTTACTTATGACTTTTATCCTAATGAGAAAGTACGGGATATCCGGAAACCTCGTGAGTCTTGGAGCATTGGATTTTGGTATTATTGTCGATGGAGCAGTTATTGTTTTAGATAACTGTGTCAGACACATCCAAAGCAAAGCGAAGCTACTTGGACGAAAATTATCACCAAATGAAATCAAAGACACAATCCACGAAGCTACGATGGAGATTCGTAAATCTGCAGGATTTGGAGAGCTCATTATTGTTGTGGTCTTTCTACCTGTATTCGCTTTTGTGGGAATTGAAGGCAAGATGTTCATCCCTATGGCGGCAACATTTATCTTCGCTCTTGTATCAGCTCTAGTTCTGTCTTTCACTTTCGTACCTGCTCTTGGAACATTGCTTCTTAGAGGGGAAGTAAAAGACAAAGAGCCGCTACTTATGAGAGCGCTTGAGAAGGTTTATGCTCCAGCATTAAATTTTTCCCTTAAAGCACGTCGTTTAGTTATAGGACTTGCCATTGGTGCTGTCATTTTAGGTGGCTTTCTTTTCACAAGGCTAGGCGGGGAGTTTCTCCCTACACTCAATGAGGGATCAATTGCAGTGCAGATGATCAGGCCTGTTAGTGTGGGAATTAATCACTCTGTCGCACTAGAGGAGAAGTCTCAAAATATTATTAAAAACATTCCAGAGGTGGCTCACATCTTTAGCCGTATAGGAACTGCTGAGATCTCAATGGACCCGATGGGGCCTAATATCTCAGATAGCTATATTATGTTAAAGCCCGAGTCTGAAAGACCAAAAGTAAACGGCAGAATTAGGACCAAACAAGAAATTGTAAAGCAGATTGTGGATGAATTAGAGGCAACCACACCTGGACAGAGAATTCTCGTGAGTCAGCCAATTCAGCTTAGATTTAATGAACTCATGGAAGGCACAAGATCAGATGTGTCTCTTAAAATCTTTGGTGAGAACCAAGACGTTCTTACTGAAGAGGCCGAAAAGATTGCAGCTGTAATCCAACAAATTGATGGTGCTGGAGACGTTGAACTTGAGGCCAAGGGCAAGATGACCGTCTTAGAGATAAAACCAAAGTACAAGGCATTAAAAAACTTGGGGATTTCTGCATCTGAAGTTTTAGAGACTGTTGGAATCGCTGTTGGTGGAGATCAAGTAGGAATCTTTTATGAGGGAATGAAAAGGTTTCCAATTATTGTAAGGCTTGGAGATGAAGTCAGAAATGATATAGGAGAAATTAAAACTCTACCTGTTGGTTTGACTGGTGGTTCAACTATACCTTTAGAAGAAGTTGCACACGTGCAGTTTAAAGATAACTACAGCTCTTATAGTAGGGAAGAAACTAAAAGAAGAATTGCTGTCCTCATAAATCCAAGAGGTCGCGATACCGAGTCTTTTATCGAAGAAGCACAAAAGGCGGTAGAGGAGCAAGTAAAGCTTCCCCCAGGTTATTATATGGAGTGGGGTGGTAACTTTAAAAATCTAAATGAAGCAAAGACAAGGCTTGCGATTCTTGCACCGTTGGCTCTAATTTTTGTTCTCATTATGATTTATGCGGCCTTTAGAAACATATTTGAGACGATGTTGATCTTTCTATGTGTTCCATTTGCCTTAGTTGGTGGGGTGCTGGCCTTGATGATTAAGGGGATTCCATTTAGTGTTTCCGCAGGGGTGGGCTTCATTGCCTTATCCGGTATTGCCGTCTTAAATGGAGTCGTTTTAGTGAACAACTTTAATAATTTAAGAGACAAGGGCAAGACAGGTGCTGAAGTAATTAAACGAGGAGCACTACTGCGTTTGCGACCTGTTATGATGACGGCACTGACTGACATCTTGGGCTTTTTGCCGATGGCGATCGCTTCAGGCCTTGGTGCAGAAGTTCAAAGGCCACTTGCCACAGTTATTATTGGTGGGATCATCTCATCTACGCTCTTAACGTTAATTGTATTGCCAGTTTTCTATTCAAGTTTAGAAAAATGGATTTTAAAGTTTAATCAAAAATAATAAATAGACGGAGGTTTTATTATGAAAATTACAATGATTATTTCACTAGTATTTGGAACATTAATGTTCTCAGGCACTTCTTTTGCTGCTGGCGAGTTAAACTCTATTATTGAGGGAAAAGAGCAGAGTCAATCAAGTGCTAAGAAGAGCAGACGTAAAAAAGTTCAAATGTGCAATGACTGCGGAAAACCAGAGACTGAATGTGAATGCGAAGGCCATGGTGAAGAAGGCCATGAGCATGATGGTGAAGATAAGCACTAATTAAAGCTAATGTACGGGGCCATATGCTCCGTACATAGGCCATTTAGCTTATAAGTTAGGTAATACCACCTACATAGTGTATTATGGTATTAGGTTTGTTTTTATAGCCAGTATTCGGCCAATTTCCTCTATAACGACTAAATCCAACATTAACTCGAAAAAAAGGAAATCTTATGAATCGAAATAAGAATGTTTCGTGGTCTGAACTCATGACTAGCAAGAAAACGGACTCAAAGTCTTACAAAACCTCAAATAGCTACTATGTGGGAGACTTCATTTCACATACGACTTTTGGAGAAGGCTATATTCAGGGAAGCTTTGGTAACAAAGTGGAAGTTTTATTTGAAGATGAAGTTAGAACTCTAACCCATATGGTTATGTTTTAACCATTCGCTAAAGCCTGTTCATAATAAAAGTGCAAAATATAGACAGTATAAGGCCATCCCCATAATGGCCATGGATCCTATAGTAAAAAACGTCGCTCGTACTTCATGCGACTGTGCAGTTATATATGCGACAAAATGGCAAAGTCTTGCAACAACAAATCCATATAAAACAATTTGTGCAATCCATAAGGGTGGGGAAGTTAAAATAAAAAGCAGCCCTATGACAAGAAAGTAAGGGATGTTTTCACCATCATTAGAATGCATTCTTCTGGAACGTTCAACATATTCATTGGTAAGTGTTTGATCTCCAGAAGGGTGAGGATTACATAATCCTTTATTATTGTCTTCAGGGTTTCTAAAACCAGATTTAACCTTAAGCATCCTGTAAACTGTTATCCAGCCTTGTCCCATTACTTTAAGTATTAAGATACTCGCCGAGATTACATACGTATTAAATAGTGGTTCTTGGTAGTTCATAAGGGCTACTTGTTTAAATATGGCCTCCTACATCGGAGGCCATTATGTAAGCTACTTGTTAAGATTTTTTCTTGTGCTTTTTATACCAAGTCTTCCGCCTATAGCTGTAGTTATAAGACCTAGTAGTAAAATAAAGAACCCATATAACGCCACTGATCCTGCTGTGTCCGTTGCCTCTTGAGCTTGTTTAAGGGCACCTTCTTTAGCATCCTTTAATTGGGTCTCAAAGTTTTGACTCCAATTTTCGAGCTTATTTTTCCAACGTTCAGTTGCCGCCATCGCTTCTTGTTGGCTCATGTCAGTTTTTTCAGACAATACTTGGGCAAGATCACTACGATCAAGCTCATTGTTGATTTGGTTCAAGCTACTTTGGGCAGTACTTGTAAACTCATCAACAACCTCTTGAAAATTTCCTGGGCGGGCCAAGACATCACTTGCTGCAGTTTTGGCCGCTTGTTTAATGTCCTCATATTCACTTTCTACTAAGGCCTTTAGCTCTTCGTTATCTGTCTCTTCTAATAGACTATCAATCTCTTGTTCCATCTCTTGAAAGTTTATATTGGTCACCTTTTCAAAAGGGATATCTACTTTGTCGGTGATCATACCAAATGTAGATCCCAACGAAGTGGCAAGCTTTGATACTCCACTGCCGGCGATTGCAAAATTAAGGCCTACAACCAAGGTCCAAACGACTAAAGAATTAATCGTCCCAGCGAAGCTTTTAATATTGGTTGACAACCTTGAAGCGACATAACCACCTACAAACAAAGATACTAAAAACACTAGTGCCATCCATATAATAGAACCCAATCCTAAAGCACTAAAGTTCATACCGTCTTGAGGGTTTGCACTTACAAGACCAATGCCGGTACCAAGTAGGCCCAACATGAATTGCACCGCTAAGGCCAGGACCAGGCCTGCGAATATTGCACCCCAAGAAACTCGCGGCAACGTAAACTGTTCTCTTTCATTCATTTTATCCCCCTCACATCACATTTAAAATTCATTGGTTTGCTAAAAATATGCAAGCAAAAGGCCATGATTGGTAAAAGATTGAGGGGAGGGTAATAGGTGATGCAAAGAAGGGGAAGCTTGAGTAAGTCTTCCCCCTATTATTAATTTAAAATCCAAATGACATTTTTAGACTGGTTACACTCGTATCGAAGACGTTCTCATACTGACCTGCAATTCGTACAAACCCAAGGTTTACTTGAACGCCAGTTAAGAACTGACTACTACTTCCTTCCACACTTTCTTCAGAGTTTGTAGAGTAGGCCGTATCGTAGATGACTGCACTACCTGTGGCAGAAAGACTTGTGTCTCTTGTTACTTGTCCAAAGCCCATAAATGGCTCTATCAGAAAGAAGCTCTTACTCGCTAGAAGAGTAAAACCAGTGGTGGAGTTGTCTAATTCAATAGTTGTGTCCACTCCGTCAACCGTATCAGCATAATCCATCTTTGTGGTGGACATGTGTGCCTTGGCCGCAAGATCTACAATTGGAATGCCAAAGGTTTTAGAAAACGTCCATTTAAGAGCAAGAGACTGATTGCTTATGCTCATGTCACTGATAGTTTGCTCTGGTAGAATCATTGCTTCTGCAGTGATTCCAAAGGGGATTGAGATCGCAGCAAAAAGACCTGCGTTGTACAGATTATCTATGGCCTCTCCTCCTTCTCTTTCTGATATTTTAGAAATTTCTGGAGTGGCTGTTGATCCCACCATAACACCGACATCAAAGCCAAATAAGTCACCAAGCGGAGCTGCACCGGCAGCACTTCTATGGGCGAAGTTTGCTGAGAACTCTTTAGAGATATTTTCAAGATCATCTTTGGAAAGGTTATCAAAACTAGGTTGTGCAAAGGCTTGTGGGAGAGCGAATAACGCTATAACTGATAATGTTAACTTCTTCATTGGATCCTCCTCGTAAGGTCACTGGAGACTATTTTGTGTCGATGCGAGCACAGTGAATAAAAAAAACATGATTCAGGGGACTTAGATCACTTTTATGAAAACTGAGAATCTAGTAATAGCCAATAATAGTTGCACCCTGTCTGTTGTATCTGGCTTGATTTGGCCTAGACGCATATGAAATGCTGCACTTGCTTTGCTAAAATGAAGTTAAGTAATTAGGAGGTATCTAAATGGCAACGGTCAAAGTTTTATATTTTAAAGGGTGTCCGAACGCTGAGAAAGTTTTTAACCTATTACAAAAAGAAAGTATTCCATTTGAGATCGTGGATCAGGAGTCTCTACCAGAAGAGCATGAGTGGAACAACTTCTCTTCACCTTCAATATTTGTGAATGAAAAACTTGTTTATGGGCAAGAGGCCATCAATCGGGGATGCACCTATGGAATGCCTACAAATGAAGTGATGAGTGAGCTAAAGGAGCTTGATTCCTAGATCACTACTTTGTTTGAAACTCATCCCTAGTCTTGTGATAGTTTTCAAGAACTGAGAGTTTTTTCTTATAGTCAGTATTCATCAATTCTGAATTTATAAAATAGTCAGCACTTGATTGGTTACAGGCCATTGGAATATTGTAGAGAGTAGCAATTCTTAAAAGTGCTTTGATGTCAGGGTCATGTGCCATCGACTCTAGGGGATCCCAGAAAAAGATAAGCATATCAATGTTCCCTTCTACAATGGCACTTCCTAGTTGAAAGTCTCCACCAATCGGGCCACTCAGATATCTTTTGATTTCTACGCCTAGTTTTTCTTCTAGTAGTCGCCCTGTCGTACCTGTTGCACATAGGTTGTGCTTTGCAAGTTGGTCTTTGTGGTTAAGACACCACTGGATGAGGTCTTGTTTTCTATTGTCATGTGCTACAAGGGAAATAGTTTTTTTCTTCATAGGCCCTAGTTTATTGTTGTGTGACGTGGAAGTAAAGTGGGCCTTTCGTTAAATTACGTCCTTTTATTAGGGACTTGGGAGCTTCGATAGAAAAGTCCCGCATTCATTGACAACTTCGAGTGTGAAAAGAGAAAATCAGCTATATTTTGAGAACTACAAAAGGATATTGAATGAAATTTGGACTATTATTTATCATGGTTTCAGGCCTACTAAACTTTTCTTTCGCAAGTGACTCTGTGGAAGGAATAAAAGTTGGAGAGTCTACCCCTGTAACAAGTATTAAAAGTGTTGATGGCACAATGATTGATCTAACAAGCAAGGATCAGGAATTTGTACTTGTATTTTACAGAGGGTCTTGGTGTCCATACTGCATGACTCAATTGAAATCCATTCAAAGTGATTTGATGCCTAAACTAGATGAGAAACAAGTTCTTGTTGCTATAAGTGTTGATAAAGAAAAGATTGCAAAGAAGATGAAAGGTCAGTTTGATTTTAAATTTCATGTTGTAAGTGATCCAAAGGCCAAGTTGCTTCAGGAATTTAAAATTGCAAACAAGCTTAGCGATGAACTAGTTAATAAGTATAAGAACTCATACAAAATTGACGTAGAAGGGGACTCTGGTGAAACACACCATATTGTTGCTCACCCAGCAGTATATATTATCAAGTCTGGTAAAGTTAAGTATGCAGATATCCATACAAACTACAAAGAAAGAACAAAGAACGAAGAAATTCTAAAAAACCTAAAAAAATAGCCTATATTACTGAATTGCCCAATGCCGCTTTGCTGGTGTTGGGCACCTACCTTCTGTCCAACAACCTGAAATTTAATACCTAGAGTGTGTCTTCTTAGTAAATAAGGGAAGTTTGATCTTATTTATGTAAAAAGTGGTCTTTGTGGGGTAGAAGTAGCAAAACTAAAAATTATGAGTAGGTAGAGTGTCATGTTAGATGAAGTTTATGAAACCATTTTGGAAAAAGTCGATCTCACAGCGATCGATAAGTTTGAGACGTTAATCAAAAAGTCCATCTCAACTGCCATTATTCCGGAATACGATCCTAAGCCTAACATAGAGACTATCTCTTTTAAATTTGGGCCACTTCTTGAAGGCCTTGATGCTTTTTCAAAAAACAAAGGAAAAGATCAGGCACAAGTTATTGGTACCGAGCTTTTATTAATAATTTTAGAGGCCCTTCAATTTGAAATCGATGAGAGTGAATGCTTTCTTTTGTTTCAACTCAGAAAACTTGGAAGATTTCGCAAGCGTGAGTCTGACTTTCAAGCAGAGCTTAAAAAACTTTGGAAAGAATATCCACAATTTGAATTATCTGATGGTGACTTCTCTCGAGCTCTAAAGTCACTAATGAGAGAGAAAATTCTTTTGTATCGTAAAGGTGTCATTCAAATCAATGCATCATTTGTGATCAGATTTCGTATCGATTAAATTCCTCGTTTTTTATTGAAAACGCTCTATGGTATGGTCTATCCATGGAGCACAATCTAAGAAATTTATTGCCTGAAGATGGAATCGTTGAATACTACGGACAAGTATTTGATGCATCTTTGAATGAGAAGTATTTCCAAGCACTACTTGAAGAAGTCAGTTGGGAGCACGATGTGGCGATCATTTTTGGAAAACGCATCGTTACTAAAAGAAAAGTTGCTTGGTACGGCTCACAAGACTTCTCCTACACCTATTCAAAAAATACTAAAAAAGCACTTCCTTGGACAAAGACTTTGGAAGAACTTCTAGAGATTGTTCAAACTGAAACAGGTGCAAGTTTCAATTCATGCTTATTAAATCTCTACCACAATGGCCAAGAGGGAGTTAGCTGGCATAGTGATGGTGAGAAGGAATTAGAAAAAGAAGGCACTATTGCATCCCTGTCCTTTGGAGCACAAAGAAGGTTTTGTTTTAAGCATAAGAAGACTAAAGAGAAGGTGGAAGTGAGCCTTGAAAGTGGAAGCTTATTAACTATGAAGGGAGCGACTCAAGAGTTTTGGCAACACTGCCTTCCTACGACTAAGAAGGTTCATACTCCACGAATAAGTCTTACTTTTAGAACAATCAACAATCCAACATAACTTACTGTTATCATTAATGATTTAGATAGACTGATTGAAATGCTTAAGTATTAAAGTCGCTTCTGCCGATAAAAATCTCGTGATTAGATATTTAGCACTTCTTTTTATTTCCCCATCCCTTTGGGCAGGTCTTGATCATATTCAAGATGATAAAGTCTCCATGATTGAGCATGTAGGACTTATTCTATCCAAGATTAATGAAAACAAAGTTCAAAGAGTATGTGGTGAGCGAGAGTTAGCGAGTGAGTCATGTAGCCCAGTATTAAAAGACTATATGGATGATCGTGAGTACCAGGGGATTTTTAAGTTCTTTGTAAGTGAAAATCCGAAAGAGCAGTGCTCTGCGGTTGAGCTAAATGATAGCTATTATACTTCTTCAAGTAAGCTCGACCAATTCTTTCAAGATTACACATATGGTATGGTTCCTCGTTTTGGAGATGTGAATCAAGGCTGCTTTGGAGATTTAACCAGTTTAAAAGATCAAAATAGTGCTGTTTCATATTACTACTATGCACAGATGCGTCTTCTTCAAGACGGAATCATGAATCTCACCTCACAGGCCGCAATCGATAAAAAGCTCGGAAGGCCTGTCCTCGCTGAATACAGCTGCGATGAGTTAGGAAAGCTCAAATCACTTTGTCATGAACTCAAGGGTTGTGGGAACTCAGTTAAAGACCTTTCAAATGACGTCGCTGAAATAAAAATGGCATTGAATTTAAAAAAGAAATTAGAAGAGTCCGAAGTAAGCAGTGATCAAGAGGATGAGAAAAAAGATGAGGCGATCGCTGGCATAAAGAGTCTTTATCCTATGATTGAAGGCAAAGAGTTTGAAAAGGTTTTTGAGCAAGACAAACTTGATGATGATTCCCATATTGAACTGGCAATCACAAAGCAACTTCAGGGCACAAAAGTGAAACTGCAAAATAGAGTGACTGAGTTCAATGAGCTCTCAAGTTGTATTGAAAATCGCTCAAAGAACTGCGACGACTTTCACAAAAGACTTAATAAATTAACTCAAGCTCCCATCGTTGGAGGTAATACAAGTGAAAGAGATATTTTAGCTCGCTCATATCAAAACCAACAGGCATGTATCAATAATCAAATAGGTTATCGAGATAACGCAAATGAGGCCGCAAATGGCGCTCTTATTAGCTCCGGCCTAACCATCGCTACTATGGGACTTGGTGCAGTTGCTATGGGATCAGGACACATTATTAAAGGTGTTCACACTGCAGGCATGCTCAGTCGTGCCCAGAAGATTCATCGCACGGCCGCAAAGCTCTCACTGCATAATTCAAATAAGATAAAGCTTGGAGCAAAGTATTTAGCTCTGTCACTAAATGGTGCTTTTACAGCAAAAGGACTAGATGAAGTTGTAGAAGGCTGCAAGGAAGACTTAAATCATCTAGTGGAGTTTAAAAAACTAACTGCAAACCCTGAAGCCCCTGGACTTTGCCCAAAAGATAATCGTGATCCTGAGTTTCAATTAATGTCCGATATTAAGTCGTGTGTTATAAATGCGGCCCTTACATCACTAGACTTTCTTCCTGTGGTGCCTTATGGGATCGCTAAATATAGAAGTTCAAAACCTAACAAGATAAATGAAAATCTCTTGGAAGAGAGCCAATGGATGATGGATCCCAAAAATTTGCAATTAAAGAAGATGGATAAGTTCTACCTTAGAGAAGAAAAGGGCATGTCTGAGGGCCTAGCAGGTTTCGCCAATCCACGTCAATCTGGTGTGGTTAC